>SLPE01000012.1 GCA_007132145.1 Candidatus Izemoplasma sp. | reverse complement strand
TTTCAGTTTGTCGTTTTCGCCTCGGAAATCCTCGGTGAAGGCGGCTTCTTGATTGTAGAGTTTCACCGCTTTGAGACCGGAGATGTTCTCTTCGATGATGCCGTTGAGGCTGGCGAGATAGGCCTGTTGTTCCTTGAACCCTTTGCGGGTGCGCTTGGAAACGAAGACGGTGAAGGCCATCATGACGGGAATGAACAAGAGCACGACGATCGCCAGCGCCCAGTTAAGGATGAACATGTAGACGGCCGCGCCGACGATCATGATCAGACTGTTGATCGTCTCGAGCACCGTTTGACTCAACGCCGCGTTGATGAGTTCGACATCGTTGGAAAGACGACTGACCGTGTCTCCGGCCCCTTTTTCGTCATAGTAGGAGAGCGGTGCCTTCATGAGGCTCGAAAAGGCGTCTCCTCGAATCTTCTTGACGATCCGTTGCGAAATGCGAACCATGACGAAGCGTGTCACGAAGCGGATCAAGCTGTTGCCGACGGCGATGGCGAAGATGATGACGACAAGGGGATAGACACGCGCGAAGTCACCGGGTACGATGTAGAGGTCGATGGCACGTGAAAACATGAAGGGAATCGACAAGTTCGCGACCGTTCCGAGAATCAACGCCAATGTGATGAGGAGGATCCATAGCCTGTAGATGCCGAGATGGCCGATGAGGCGGGCGATCGTCTTACGGATGTGCTTGGGTTTTTCGTAATCGGCGAAGCCGCTTCCCGGCCCTCTTCCACGTGGACCGAGACCGCGCCTTTGTTGCGTCTTCCGATCTTCTTTGTCCAACAACTCGAGGGTGTGCTTTTCACGCAACGCCTGCTTGCTCAGGAGTTTGAACTCACGCATGCGTCTCACCGCCCGTCTTGACTTGGCTACCGACGATTTCCCGGTAGACCGGGCTGCACTCGAGTAACTGCTCATGGGTCCCTATGCCGTCGATTTCACCGTGGTTGTCGAGCACCATGATGCGGTCCATGCGGCGTACGGTCGAGACTTTTTGTGATATGCATAGCATCGTCGGACGGTTCGGGAGCGTGTCGATGGTCTTGAGCACCTTCCGTTCGGTGACGGTATCGACGGCGCTCGTGACGTCGTCGAGGATGAGAATCGACGGGCGTTTGATCAAAGCGCGCGCCATGGAAACCCGCTGTTTCTGCCCCCCGCTCAAGTTGGCGCCCTTCGCTTGCACGAGATGGTTGAAATAGCCTTCCTGACCAAGAAGGAAATCATGGATTTGCGCTTGTTTCGCGCTAGCTTTCAATTTCTCGAGATCCGCGCCTTCATCGCCTTGCAAGATGTTGGTCGCGACCGAACCGCTGAAGATGATCGCCTGTTGTGTGACGAAGCCGATTTGTGAGCGGACGCTCGGAATGTCGAGGTCCTTCAACGGTAGGCCGTCAAGCAGTATTCGTCCCCCTTTGACGTCGTAGAGTCGCGGAATCAAGGAGACGAGTGTGCTCTTTCCACTTCCCGTGGAGCCGATGATGCCGAACTTTTCACCCGCTTCGACATGAAAATCGATATTCTTCAAGACGAGATTGGCGTTGTCCCCGTATCCGAAACTGACATTCTCGAAACGGATGTCGCCGCTGAGCCGTGGGATAATCGGATTATCCGGATTCATCAGATCAACGTCGGCATCGAGCACTTCGGTGATCCGAGCGGCGCTGACTTCGGCGCGCGAGATGAAAATCATGATCATCGCGAACATCATGAGACCGATAAGGATTTGTTGGCTGTAGGAATTGAACGCCATCAGCAGACCGATTCGGGGAAGCCCCTCATCGGTGAAGAACGCCGGTGCATTGTCAGGACCGAGATTGAAGTAATAGGTCCCGAGAAAGAGGATGAGGGCGATGCCGGCATTGAAGATGACGTTGATGACGGGGTCGGCGAAGGCCATCACGGTTTCTGCCGAGGTGTTGACGGCCCTGTAGTTTTCGTTGACGTCTTCGAAGCGCTCCGATTCATGCGGTTGCGACACGAAGGATTTCACGACTTGTGGTGCATTGGCGTTTTCCAAGACGACATTGTTCAAATCATCGAGCGCAGTCTGGACCTTCCGGAATCGCGGATAGGCGAACAACATGATCACGACGATCGAAACGGCGAGCAAGGGCATCGTGATGAAAAAGACTTGCGAAAGCTGGATGCTGGTGCTGATGGCGAGGAAAAGCCCCATGACGATCATCATCGGCGCGCGGATGACGATCCGCAACATCATCGTGAAATACATTTGCACGCGGACGATGTCATTGGTCGCGTTGGTGATGAGGCGACTCGCCTTGAAGGTATCGATGTTCTTGAACGAGAGCGTCTGGATCTTGTTGAAGAGGTCCAACCTCAACTCCGCCGATGCGTATTGGGAGATGTATTGTGAGGTATAGGTGTTGAGAAACCCGCAAGCGATGCCAAGAAGCGCGAGGGCGAGCATCGAAAGACTCAAGATCGCGACGGTGTTGAAATCGTGCGCGGGCAAGGCGACGTCGATGATGTCCTTCATGATGAAGGGGATGTAGAAACCGACAAAGACTTGCGCGAGCATCGCGAAAATCGCCAAGACGAGGGATTTCTTGTATTTGAAGGCGTATTTGGTCAATCTCAAGATGTTTTTCATGTCATGTCCTTTCCATGCCTCTTTTGACAAGGTCGATGAGAAATGCGTATTCTTTTGCAGCTTCTTTCGATGTCGCCTGATGCCGTATCGTTTTTCGGATCGTGTAATGTTTCATGTGGTTCAACTGGTCATAGAGCACGTACACATCCTCGGGGTCCGTTTCACCGAGAACCGTCGTATCCAGACGTTCGATGACTTGGTGAAAGAACGCCTTGCGCCGATCGAGCTTCGCCCGGATGTCGAGTGCGTAAGGATGGCTTTCCTTGAAAAACTTTCGGAGGATGCGTTGGTGAGGCGAATGCTGGAAGAAGGCGAGGTCCCAGTGGAAACTCGCCTGGAAGTACTCGAAGAAATCGTACGTTTTCTCGCGCAAGTGTGCCATCGCCATGTCTTCCCATTGTTCGAGGGAGTGGTCGAGCAGATAGGAGAAAATGTCTTCGAGTCCGGTAAAGTACTGATAGACGCTGCCACGGGGAATGCCGGCGGCGCGGACGATGTCGGAGAGGGTGATTTTGGCGATCGGCCGTTGCAAGACGACTTGCTGCATGGCTTCGATGATATGGGTCTTCTTCGGTGGCGCCAAGTTGTGGAATGTCTGTTTGGGCATACGTCCTCCGGATATGACAAAGTGTCATTTCAGATGGAAAAAAGAAAACCGTTTCCGGCCTTCTTATTTTCGTAAGGTTCCGTCTACTCGGTAGAGAAGATACTCGAGTCCTTGTTCCTTCGCAAAAGCGATCGCTTCTTTTTGAGAAGGGAAGACACGCCATGCCCGTTCGGCATCATCGGCGATGATTTGCCAGCCTTTGTCGTGCTTCTTGATATGATAAAGCGGCTTTCCGCTCGTTTTTTCATCGCGATCGGCATTTTCGAGTCGTTTCACTTTCTTTTCGATGTCCTCGAGCGACTGCTTCTTCACATTCGGGCGGATGTCGTCCTTTTCCAAGTCCTTCTTCGGTTCTTCCTGTTCAATAGGCTCTACGGCCTTGTCTTCGCGTTTCTTGAAAAGTCTCTTAAGAAAACCCATGAGCGCCTCCTAAATCACGGTTCGACATTGACACGATAATCTTATCAGATAATCCGGGAAAAATCAATGACGGTCGTTGTCTCAGTAGTCGAAGTTGTCCGCTTCCGGGAACAACTTTCGGCCACGGTTGAGGCCGCGGATGGTCCGCATGTCCTCATCATCGAGGGAAAAATCGAAGAGGGCGATGTTTTCCGAGATGCGATCCGGGGTGATCGATTTGGGTAAAACGATGATGTCGCGTTCGATCAAGTACCGGAGTGCGACTTGCGCGACGGTCTTGCCGTGTTTCTTCGCGAGGCCCGCCATCGTCTCGTTTTCGAGCAGTTCTTTCACATGATGGCTCATCAACGGGGCGTACGCCTCGATGTGAATGCCGTGTTTCATGCAAAACTCATGGAGTTTCGTCTGTTGTAAGAAGATATGGCATTCTATCTGGTTGACGTGCGGTGTCACGACGGCGGTTTCGAACAAGTGCTCAAGATGATGGAACGTGAAGTTCGAAACGCCGATCGCTCGGATGAAGCCTTCCTCGTAAAGTTCTTCGAGCGCCTGATAACTGTCGGCACTCGCTTCATACGACTTCGGCCAATGGATCAAGTAAAGGTCGAGATAGTCGAGTCCGAGTTCCGACAATGAGCGTTTGAACGCACGTTTGGTCGACAAGTAGCCTTGGTCACGGTTATGCAATTTGCTCGTGATGAAGAGTTCTTCTCTTGGAATTCCGGATTCCCGGATGGCGGCACCGACGTCCTTTTCGTTGTCGTAGACCGCGGCCGTGTCGATGTGTCGATATCCGGCTTTCAATGCATGCGAGGTCGCTTCGTAAGCGTCTTTTCCCTTGCTTCGGAACGTCCCGAAGCCGACGACGGGTATGTCGACTTGGTTGTTGAGGATGATTTTCATCATGTCACCTTCCATATAGAGATTTTGATGAAACGTTGCAAGATTTCGTTTTCAGTTCATTCCTGGTCGCGATACTGAAGTTCGTAAAGATGATAGTAGTGTCCCCGCTTCTTCAAGAGCGCCTGGTGGCTCCCTTTTTCAAGGATCCGTCCTTGTTGAAGGACGATGATCTGGTCGACGTGCTGGATGGTGGACAGACGGTGGGCGACAATCAGCATCGTTCCGATGTTCATCATCTTCTTCAAGGACGCCTGGATCAACTGCTCCGTTTCCGTGTCGATGTTCGACGTCGCTTCGTCGAGAATCATGATTCTCGGCTTGTGTGCAATCGTACGCGCAAAGGAAATCAACTGTCTTTGCCCGGCGGAGAAATTGTTTCCGCGTTCACGCACGCGCTCTTCGTACCGCGCAGGGAGTTTTTCGATGAAACGGTGGGCATTGACGTAGCGACAGCTTTCAACCATGTCCTCGTCCGTGATTGCGTCGCTGCGCAGTTTGATGTTCGAAGAGATCGTTCCGCTGAACATGAAGACATCTTGCAACATCTGGCCGATGAACGATCTCAAGTTGGCGATCTTGATGCGTCGGATATCGATGCCGTCTAAGAGAATCCGACCTTTCTGAATGTCGTAATTTCTCGTAAGCAAAGCAAGAATCGTCGTTTTTCCGGCGCCTGTCGCGCCGACGAGCGCGACGCTTTCCTTGGCTTCGACTTTGAAACTGACATCGCGAAGGACCCACTCATCCTCTT
>SLPE01000053.1 GCA_007132145.1 Candidatus Izemoplasma sp. | reverse complement strand
CGTCACGACAACGATGAAACATCTTCTCAAGAAAGCCATTCAATCCACCTCCGGTAAAGTGACGTTCACTTGGCCGTAGCGGCTGAACGCCATATCGAAAATGAAAATTTCTCCGCCGGCGTCGACGGTGAACACCATGCGCTCGAAACGGGTGTTGGAAGTGCTGAGGACGAACGACAGCACTTGTGCTTCGGGCATCGTCTCCTGCACGAACGCCTCTACGAGGTCGTGGTGCGCCTCTTTGAGATGGTAGACGCCTTCGATCTCGATGAAGTGCGTATGTTGGAACTGCGTGAAGAATCGGACGCCGTCGTCGTCTTCGATGCAATCGACGACCGTCTTTTCGAACCCGGTGCCGCTGTGTTCGTACAAATGACAAACATCCGCTTCCCTGTTCGAGAAATACGTTTCCCCTAACAACTCGTAGTAGACTTTTTTGCCGTCGAACAACATCACGGAATCGAGATCCATGAAATCCATGTCGATGTTGATGTCGATCCGATAGTTGTCAACCGCTGTCATGGTGTGGATGACCGGAATGAGACTTTCCGGGTCGACGATTCCGACATCTTCATCGGTCGTCGCTTTTCCGTCTCCACAGGCGTGTAGGCAAAAAACCGCCAAAACACCGAGGAGAAGATACAGTTTCTTCATGACTGTGCCTCCTGTTCAAAGAATTTTTTTGGGGTTGAGAATGCCTTTGGGGTCGAACGCCGTCTTCACGGCTTCCATCAGTTCGAGTTGTCTAGCATCGGAATGTCTGCGCAAATAGGTCTTTTTGGCATAGCCGATTCCGTGTTCTCCGCTGACGAGCCCTTGACATTTCGCCGCTTCTTCATACATCGCGTCGAAAGCGATCGCCGTCTTTTCCTTCCATGTCGCCTCGTCGAGATCGTCCCGGCAGAGGTAGATGTGAAGGTTGCCGTCTCCGACGTGCCCGAAATAGGGAATACGGAGGTCTGTCGATTCGGAAAGATCCTGGATGAAAGACAAGTAACCGGGTAATTGTGAACGCGGTAACACGACATCGCATTCGTCGATTTCCGTTGTCGATGCTTTGACCGCTTCCAAAAAAGCGCCTCGAGCGTTCCATACGCTTTGTTTTCTATCGTCGGTATCGATGAGATAGACATCATGAGCGTCGAGTTTATCGACGGCGAAAGCGCTCGCACATTCGACGATTTCATCGACCGCTCCTTCCGTCGTCGCATCATAGGTCGCCAGTAAGTACGCCGCGTGTTCATCATGAGGAATGTTTTTTCCGAGGAAGGATTCGCTGTATTTCCACATATCCTGTTCCATGAACTCCACAGCGGTGGGCAGTGTCGTATGCGCGATCAGTTTCGGTGCCGCGACGAGGGCGGCTTCCCGACTTGAAAACGGCATGAGCAAACTGATCGCTTTTGCCGGAGCGGGGATGAGTTTGAGCGTCGCCTTGACGATGACGGCCAAAGTCCCTTCACTACCGACGATCAAGTCCTTCAACGAGTATCCGCTCGAGTTTTTGACGACTTTTCCGCCGAGGTCCATCGCCGTCCCGTCGGCCAGGACGACGCGCAATCCCAAAACCCAGTCGCGCGTGACGCCGTATTTCACGGCGCGCATGCCACCGGCATTGGTGGCGATGTTGCCGCCGATCGTCGCCGTCTTCTCCCCGGGATCGGGTGCATAGAAGAGTCCTTCCTTCTCGACGTGTTCCGCGATATCCAGCAACAAGACTCCGGGTTCGACATCGAGCGTCAAATTGTCCTTGTCCAAGTCGAGAATCTTGTTCATCGGCGTCATATCGAGGACGACGCCGCCTTCGACGGGCACACAAGCCCCGACGAGACCGGTGCCGCTTCCGCGTACGGTCACGGGTATGCCGCGTTCGTTCGCGTATGCGAGCAAGCGGCGGATCGCCGCTTCATCGGTCGCCTTGAGCAACGCGTCGGGTCTTCGATGGACCGTCTTGAGTTCGTCGTGAGCGTACTCTTCATCGATGGTGTCGCCGGTGAGAACGTTGTTTCCGCCGAACCACTCGATAAAAGCCTTCAAATCGTCTCGATTCACGGTGGAAAATGTCATGATGGCACCCTTCCGTTCTTCTTCAAATGGTCGTTCAACGTCGGCAAGACGTCGTAGAGGTCGCCGACGATGGTGTGGTGACTGATGGAGGCGAGCGCGCATTCGGGGTCGGTGTTCACGGTGAGGATGCATTCCGCATCCCGGATGCCTTCGATATATTGGACAGCACCGCTGATGCCGATATTTACGAGGAGTTTCGGCTTCACGGTCCTCCCGCTCAGACCGATTTGCCGACGGGCGTCGAACCAACCGTTCTCGATGAGTGGCCGGGTGCAGGCGAGTTCGGCAGACAACGCTTTCCTCAAGGGCTCGACGAGTGCGAGGTCCTTCTTCTTCTTGAAGGCCCGGCCGAGGGCGATGATCGTTTCGGCATCGGCGATGTCGTCGACTTGCGGACGGACGCGGGTGCTCACGAGACGGACACGGTCGCGCTGTTTTCCCGCCGCCTCGCTCAAGCGGTCGATGACGCCGAACGGCGTCGCGGGCGCAGGAGCGTTGAACATCTTGTGACGGATGGTCGCCAATTGCGGTCGATGCGCCGGCGTGACGATTCTCGCCATGATGTTCCCGCCGAAAGCCGGACGGATCTGCACGAGATCGCCTTCGTCGGTCATCTCGAGTTTCGTGCAATCGGCCGTCAGCCCCGTCTTGAGTCTAGCGGCGATGCGCGGAGCCAGACTGCGTCCGTAGGGCGTCCCGCCGATCAACAACACGTTCAAGCGTGTACGCTTGCAAAAGTCGGCGACGATGTCGGTGATGCGTTCGAGATCATGGTAGCGGTAATCCTCGTGTTCATAAGCGGTGACTTTGTCGACACCGTAGGCGAGCGCGAGCTCGGCGGCCCGAGCGGTCGAGGGACCGATGATCAACGCGTGCACCGGATTCGTAGTATCGGCGACGAGTTCACGGGCTTTTCCTATTAACTCCCAACCGACAGGATGGATGGTGTCGTTTCGGGTCTCGATGAACACGGCGATGCCGCGGTAAGCGCCTTTATCGATGCTCGCCGGCGTGCCTTCGATGAGTTCGCAAACGCCTTCCGGTCCCTTTTGGACACACAACTTGCACATCTTGCAGGCTGCGTTGATGCTGAGGTAGGCGTCGATGTAATCGAAGGCGTCGAACGGGCAGATCTCCTTGAGTTCCTCGACAGTCTTCTTGTCGACTTTCTCTTGTCTTATCTTGATGTAAGCCATCGTCAATCCCCACGCAGCCATTTTTGTTCGACAAGGATGTCGAACAGTGTTTTACCGGGGTTTTCAAGATTCGAATGGATCCGTCCCGTCGCCTGTCTTTCGGGAGGGAAGATCGATTCCACTTGTGTCGGCGACCCGCGCAGGCCGTAATGTGTCGCTTCTTTGTCGGAAAGGTCGTCCAATGTCCACGTCTCGATTCGGATGTCGCGCGTCGAGCGTTTCCGCTTGAACGAGGGCAATCGGGGTGTGTTCGCATCCTTGTCGACGGTGATGAGACAAGGAAGCTTGATATCCAGGACATCTTCATGCCGGTCGTCCACGGTTCTGATGCGCAACGTCTTGTCATCGCGAAGATCGACGTCGCGAACATAGGAGACGTGAGGCACGTCGAGGAACTCGGCGATTTCCGGCCCGACCTGGGCGGTGTCGCCGTCGGTCGTCTGTTTCCCGCAGATGATCAAGTCGAAGCCGATCCGCCGCAACATCTGACTGAGCGCATAAGCGGTGGCGAGGACGTCGGCGCCGGCGAAACGCGGATCGCTGAGCAACGTCGCGCCGTCAGAGCCCATCATCAACGCTTCACGGAGGACGTCTGCCGCACTCGGCGGACCCATCGTCACCGTATGGACATGTGCGCCGGAGCGCGCTTTGAGCAAGTAGGCCGTTTCGAGCGCATAGAGGTCGTAGGGGTTCATTTTGACGTTTTTGCCGTCACGGATGAGCACACCCGTTTCCGGATCGACGTCGACGTTCGAAGAGGCGGGGACTTGTTTTATGCACGTGAGGATTTTCATCGTTTCACCTCTTGTGTTCAAGGGATGTTTCGCAAGGATTCGCGGATGTTTCCGTTGTGTTTTTCGAGGATTCCCCGGATCGTCTTCTCGTCGTCGATGCCGGTGAGAATGCTGAATATCGCGCATTTCACGTTCTTGTATGTCTTGAGCGCCTTCTTGACGACATCGTCTTCGGCGCCGGTGACGGCGCTGACGATGCTTTGGGCGCGAGACGTCAATTTGTTGTTGGTGATTTGCACATCGATCATGAGGTTTTCATACACTTTGCCGATTTTCACCATCGCCGCGGTCGAGATCATGTTGAGAATCAGTTTTTGCGCCGTTCCCGATTTCATCCGCGTCGATCCCGTCAGCGGTTCCGCGCCGGTGATCGCCTCGATCGGATACTGGGCGATGCGCGCGATTTCGGAATCGTCGTTCGTCGTAATGCAAGCCGTACGACAGCCGAGGCTGTTCGCGTATTCGATGCCACCGATCGGATACGGTGTCACCCCGCTCGCGGCGATACCGATGACCATGTCTCGGGCGGTGAGGTCGAGGGCCTTGAGGTCGACGTGTGCTTGTTCTTTGCTGTCTTCCGCTTCTTCGACGGCGTGTCTGAGCGCCATTTCACCGCCGGCGATGACGCCGATGACCATGTCTTCGCGTACACCGAAAGTCGGTGGACACTCGCTGGCGTCGAGAACGCCGAGGCGTCCGCTCGTTCCGGCACCGATATAGATGAGGCGACCCCCGGACTGGAAGGTCTCGGCCACGAGGTCGACGACGCGCGTAATTTGAGGAATGGCTTTTTCCACGGCGAAGGCGACCGTCTTGTCTTCGTCGTTCAACAACTTCAAAATCTCGCCGGTCGACGCCAAATCGATATTTTTCGTCTTCTTGTTCCTTTTCTCTGTCGAGATTTTGTTGATGTCAATCATGGTCCCACCTCTTCATCGATATCTTTTTGCCCAAACGATAAGCGCCCATGACGGGTTCTACGGGATCGTTGTCGACCAAGAACTCGCCAATGGTCGCACGAAGGTGTCGCACGAGCGCTTCACGGACATGCGGTGCCCGGGTCAAGAACTGTCCTCTCATTGCGACGATCAACGGCTTTTTGCGCGTCAATCCCCGATAGGCCCTCGACGCCTGCTCGGCGAGATGACGGCCTTCCTCTTCCAACAAGGCGATCGCCGTGTCGTCTTTTTCCTTCGCTGCGTCAGCGATGCGTTTCGCCAACGAGGCGATTTCACGTTTCGTGCCGCCGTAGACCTTCTTCACGACGGCATCGCGGTCACGGGCATCAAGCGCGTCCATCAACCGTTTCGACAAGCTCGAATGCGGACGCTTGTCTTCGAATTCCGCAATGAGGCGTTTCAAAGCGCTCAAGACGACGTGGTAACCCGAGCCCTCTTCACCGAGGAGATGTCCGGTACCGCCGACAATGCGGACATCGGTGAGGTCGTCGGCCATGATGATGCTTCCGGTACCGCCGACGATCATGATGACCGAATGGTCTTCGCGATTGGCAACGGAGTGGAGCGCGATGTGCGCGTCCGATGTCAAATGGACGTGTGTGCGGTATCGGTCCGCAAGCGCTTTTTCGTAGACACGGGGGTCGTCGAGTGTCGATACGCCGGCGATGCCGAGCACGATGGATTGCAGTGCGTCGGCGTCGGTAAGCTGTTCGAGAAGCGTGTCGATGACGGTTTCGATGTGTCGGCGGCTTTCATCCGCACATACGCTGAAGTTGGCGTATCCGCCTTCGGTGCGCGCATGCTCGGTTCCGTCGGATCCAAAGAGCACGCCGAGCGTTTTCGTGCCTCCGCCGTCGACACCGATGACGTAATCAGCCATGGTCGACGGGACAGACCCCGGTAGGGGTCAGGCTTCCTTTGAGATATCGGATGAGGGCGTCGACGGAATGCGCCGTCATTTCGTAGAAACACACGTAGTTCTCGATGTCGGGGATGGAGAAGAGGTCGTAAGGGTTCCGCATGGCGAGGACATGGCATTCGGCCGATGTCGTGTGCAACGCCCGGATGAGTTTTTGCTGGTTTTCGTACAATCCGGCGTTGTATGAACCTATGACGACTTGCTTTCTTCCTTCCGCGGCGGTACGCGCGTCCTCGATGGCTTGCAAAGACGGCTCCGAAGGCAGCGCCATCGTGTCGAGCCACGGCATCGCGGCCTTGAGGACGTGCAAATGGTCATCCGCGGTTTCATCGGCGATGCTCGTCGTCTTCGGCAACATCCATACGAGCAAGGCGTCTTCACGAAGTTTCAGCCGTTTCCCGCGGACGAGACTCACGCCCGCATCGACGACGGCTTGCGACAATGCCCGCGTCTTCGGGTTTTCAACGAGGGCGCGGATGGTGGCGATGTCTTCGAGACGCTCGACGGCGTAACGCCGTTTCAAGCCGACGATGCGACGCAGACGTGCATCGACATGGTCTTCGTCGAACTCGCCGGAGCGGACCGCTTCGAGAAGCCGCGCTTGTGTTTGCGTCTGCAACGTTTCGCTGTGACAGACACAGACGATGTCGGCGCCCGCGGAAAGGGCCATACGGGACGCTTCCGGCGTCTTGTAGCGTTTTTGGATCGCTTGCATCTGCATGCAGTCCGTGATGATCACGCCTTCGAAGGCGAGTTCGTCACGGAGGAGGCCGTTCAAAATCTTTGAAGAAAGCGTCGCGGGGGTGTCTCCGTCGAGGACGGGGTATTCGACATGCGCCGTCATCACGGCGGCGACGCCACGTTCGATGGCCGCTTTGAAGGGGGCGAGTTCGATGGCGTGAAGCCGCTTCAAGTCGACATCGACGACAGGATTGTCGAGATGCGAATCGACATGGGTGTCTCCGTGACCGGGAAAATGCTTAGCGGTCGCGACGACGTTCGCTTGCAAGCCGTCGATGAACCGGCCGCCGTATTCGGCGACGGATGCAGGATCATCCCCGAAACTCCTGACACCGATGACGGGATTACGGGGATTGTTGTTGACGTCGAGGACGGGGGCGAGATTCATGTTGATGCCGAAAGCGCGCAACTCTTCACCCATATGACGTCCGACGATTTCGGCGTTGGCGGGGTCACCGCTCGCCGCAATCGTCATCGCACCGGGGAAGAATGTCGCACCGCGAAGGATTCTCGTGACCATGCCGCCTTCTTGGTCGATGGCCACGAATAACGGGGCGCGTAAGTGTTTGCGACCGAGTTCATGCAATTCGGCGACGAGGGCGGATAACTGTGAAGGCGTGTCGATGTTGCGGGAAAACAAGATGACGTTGCCGATCTTGTAATCGCGAATCATCCGGATCGCGTGTTCATTGACTTCGGTCCCGTCGAACCCGAACATGATCGATTGACCGGCCTTGTCGGCGGCTGTCCACGTGCTGAATTCGTCACGCATACAAATGATACCTCGCTTTCATCGATGCATAAGTCTTACGCGCGTCCGCTTCTTTGGCGAACAAGGCCTCGAGGTCGAGGCGACCGCTGCGTAGGTCGTCGTCTCCGCTCAAGAGGTCGATCATCGGCTTCCCGCGTTTCGTTGCGCTCGGAAGGAACAGGAAATCCGTATGCAAATCCGCAAGGGTATGTATCAACGCGAGCCCGAAACGTGCCGGTCTGAACTTCTTCCGATCTGTCAGGATCATTTCCACACCGCGACATGGCTCCCCGGCGTGTTTCGAAAACGTCGGGACGAAGACCGTCTCCCTCAACAACACCCCTTCATGTGATTGCGCGCGCAAAGCCTCGATCGTTTCGTGTGCGTTCAACCATGGGGCACCGAACAGTTCAAAGGGCTTCGTCGTCCCTCGGCCTTCGGAAACGTTCGTTCCTTCAAGGAGACACGTCGCGATATAGGCGAACGCCGAAAGCGGTGTCGGAAGATTCGGTGACGGCATGATCCACGGCATATCGGTTTCAAGAGCGTCCATCTCGCGATGCCACCCTTCGATTTCGACGACGTGAAGGTCGCAGCCGATGCCGCGGGTTTCATTGAAAAACTTGGCCAATTCGCCGATGGTGAGCGCGTAACGTTGCACGAGAGGCGCTTCGCCGACAAAAGACGTGAATGCCGCTTGGAGCATCGTCCCTTCGACGGTAACCCCGCCGAGCGGATTCGGACGGTCGAAGACGACGAAGGGAATGTCGGTGTCCTTGGCCGCTTCCATGGCGTAGAGCATCGTGTAGATGTACGTGTAGAATCTCGCTCCGACATCCTGGATGTCGTAACAGAGGATGTCGAGCGGTTCGAGCATCCGGGGCGTCGGCCGCTTCGTCTTTCCGTAGAGGGAATGGACCGGACAGCCCGTACGCCTGTCGATGTCATCCGCCAAGGTCTCTCCTGCCTGTTTGTCGCCGCGAACACCGTGTTCGGGCGCGAAAAGCGCCTTTAGACGGGTCTTTCGCGCCAAAAGGTCGATCGACGAAGTCATCGTCTTGTCGACGCCGGTATGGTTGGTGATCAGTCCGACGGATTTCTTGTGAAGCAATCCGGCGACAGTGTCGAGACGTTCAATGCCCGTTTTGATTGTCATGTCTCTTCAACCCTTCGAGATACGATACCATCGGTTTGGTAATCAACACATTGAGCAAGACGGGAAGCGATGCGCCCGCGAACATGAACAAGAGCGTCGTCAGCGGCAAGGTCAACATCGCAAGCGGTAAGAACATCACCGAAATGAGCAAAAAGGTCCTGAATACGTGCTTACCCGCCAGCAACAAGGACAATCTCGCCGTCATCCGCAATTTCAACCCCGGAAAGACGTACACGACCGAGAACGAGACGAGGACGAGCACCACGAGCCCCATCAACATCATCAAGGTGACGACGAATCCGATTTGAAAGACGATGCCGGCGCCTTCGGCGAGTGCGGTGGCGTAGAAGCGGACGTTGAAGACGGCGAACACGGCGATGATCGCAAGGAGGATTCCGATGGTCAGTTTACGTTTGAAACGTTTTTTGAAATGTTTCCAGAAGCCGGAAAACAGACCCGGTTCATCTTCTCTCACATAGTCGGCGAAAAGACTGTAGACGGCCGAGAACACGGGGTAGACCAACACGATGGTGATCAACGAAAAGACCAAAAAGAAATTGAGCAGGATGATGCGGATGATCCAGTCGGCGATCGTATTGAGTTTCGCGAAGAACGGTTTTTCAATCATGAAATCTCTCCCGTCTTCAACCGACGATTCCGGTCCTTTCGATCGATTCGACGAACTGTTTTTGCACGAAAAGGTACATGATCAGGAGCGGCAGCATCATCAACAACGCCGCGACGTTGGAAATGAGCGCCAAGAAGAGCGGATTTTCCCAGATGTTCTGACCGATGAGTTCGAGCGCACCGGTGTAGAAGAGCGCGGGATACATCGCTTCCGCGGCATTGACCAAACGCATCGTCAACAACGGAAACCCTGCCGTGCTCACTTCGAAGATCTTGACATAGTAAGCGTCGTTCCACTGCCAGACGAACGCGAAGAGGCTGACGGTGACGATGGCGCCGCGGGCGTTGGGAAGCATGATGTTGAAGAAGGTTCTGAAGACGCTCGCGCCGTCGATGATCGCTGATTCTTCGAGTTCCCGCGGAAGTCCGCGGAAGAAACTGCGGAAGATGTAGATGAAGATGCCCGCTCTGACGCCCATGCCGAGTCCGCTCATCAAATAGATCGAGCCTTCCCTGCCGATGAGCGCGATTTCACGGAAATACAAGTACTGTGCGAGCGAAAGCGCTTGCGGCGGGATGACGATCGTGAGGATGACGAGGAAGAACAAGATGTTCGCGCCACGGAAATGGAGTCGACCGAAAGCGTATCCCGCAAGCGCGGTCGAAGCCACTTGCAACACTGTCGAGATCGCACTCAGTTTGAACGTGTTCACCAGTGCGTTCCAATAATCGAGGACGAGCGTGGCGATGCGCAAGTTCATCAACGACCACGTTTCGGGAATCCAGATGACGGCGGGATTGTTCACGTCTTCGGGCGCCCTCAGTGCCATGAGCACTTGTTGAATCGTCGGGAACAAGATGACGAAGCACAATCCTATGAGCAGGATATAGCGGATCGTGGACACGACGATATGGGTGAGTTTCTCGCTTCTTTGAGCGACGAGGTTCTCTTCGGTGTTCTTCCGGTAGAACGCTTTTGCGGCGGCGCGGATCTTCGTCACGGCTTCAGTTTTCATAGTGTGACCCTCCGATCCGCAAGACTTTCGCAAGCAAGGCGATGACCGCCAGGATGATGATGATCGTCGCGACATACAGCCACGCCATCGCCGAGGAGAGACCCCAGTTCTGACGGTTGAGCTCGTGTGTGATCAACAGACTGAGCGGAGAGGTGAGAAAGGTGTCCACGAGCGCGAAGACGATGACGACGATGATGTAGGGGGTGACGTTGGGAAACGTGATCAACCAGAATTGTTCGTAGGCGGTCGCGCCTTCGATCTTCGCCGCTTCATACAGATGTTTCGGTATCGATTGGATGCTCGCAAGGAACAAGAGGATCGGCACGCCCGCCAAGGCGAGGATGCTGTAGATGCGCGCGATCAATTCGACGATGAATGAAATGAGGGCGGGCGTCATGCCCGTCTGCAGGAGATAGAACTCCAAATCGAAAATCGTCTCGATGTTCTGTTCGGCGAGCATCGCCGAAAACGACGCACCGCTTTCAAGCGCCGTCGCGACCGCAGCCGAGTTCAAGATGACGGGGATGAAGAAAATCGCCCTGACGATGGCGCGTCCTTTGAACTTGGCATTGAGCATGACGGCGATGAAAAGGCTGAAGATGAGCAACACCGGCAAGTTGATGACGACGTTGAACGTCGTCTCGACCAGTTCCGTACGGAACGTCGTGTTGCGGAAGACGTGTTCGTTGATCGCATACAAGTAATTGTCGAAACGGATGAACTCCGTGAGTATTTCCCCCGCCCGCGGCGTCAAATCGTAAAAACTGTAAAGGAAGGAGCGGACCATCGGCGTCAGGAACAACAAGGCGAAGCCGATGAGCCACGGCATCAGGAAGATGACGGCCCAGACGTTCTTCTGCCGCTTGTAACTGAGTTCGGGGAGTTTTGCGCGGAGTTGCCTTAGGCGCTTCGGAAAGTCCTTGATGTGCATTTTCACTCCCCCTCCAGTACGTATCCCGTCGCCGGAACGTGTATGCCGTCGACGTCCGTGTCGGACAAGGTGTAATTGATCAGGATCTTCAGGCCGTGAGAATACTCGACACGGTAGACGCCGCTACGGATGCGTTCGTGTCCGACGAGATGACCTTCATGCAAACCGATTTCGTCGAGCTCGCGGATTTGCGCACGCATCGATTCGAGCCAGTTTTCGTATTGGATCGACATGTAGTGGTTGTAGTGCGTGTCGATCAAATCGCGTGAACGGGCGTAGGACAATGTGTATTTCAAGTGTGAACCCGTTTCAAGAATCTTGAGGAACTTGTATTCCATGCTGCGTTCATGACTCAAGTTCAAACTCGGCGTCGAATAGTCGAACAACCCGGCGAAAACCAGCTGCAACAGCGGAATCTGGTAATCGACGATCGCATAGAGCGTCGTTTCGATCGGGATGTCGATCAGCCGGTCCGCATAAGGGAGGGCGTATCCGTAGGGGTTGGTGAGCATCGTCGTGTAAGGTGCGCTGGCGAGCACGTCTTGTTGCAAGGCGATCGCGTCTTGTCGATAGACGAGGGCGCTTCTGTCATAATCGCCGCCGAGCCGGCCGCCGAGCCGCGTGAAAGCGATCGCATCGTGAGGATAATCGTCGATGAAACGTTCCATGATCGGCGCGTAGAACCGTGGACTGATGACATAATCGTCATCCCGGAAATCGTAAGGCGTCTCCGAATAGGGCAGACGGGTCGGATAATGGTAGTGGAAATGTAGGGAATGCGCCCCTTTGATCCGGCTCGCCGTGTAACGGAAACGGTCGAACGGCCGGCGATAATCCGAGGCGACCATCAGACTGACATTGGGGTAGACACCGACATCTTGCGCCCGCATCGCCTCGACGAGTTCGATGAAGGCCTTCTCGCCACCGAGCACACGTTCGAAATCGGCACGGTCGGCGATCGAAGCGCTCAATCCGCCGTTGAGTGCGCCGGTGTAGATGATGTCGATATGTTCGATGCCTTCCGCTTTGAGGATGTCGACCATCGCTTGCGCCTCTTCGAAGGTCGTCATCGAATGCATCGGATAATGGGGGATACCCAAGAAGAAATCGGTGCGGTCGTAGGCGCCGATCATTTCCGCGTGGAGGATCGGGGCTCCCGCGAGCGGCCTGGCGGTCACGCCCACCGTCTCGAGGAGATGGTCGCGATAGGCCCGGGCGATGCCGACATAATCGCTGTCGTCGCCATCCAGGAAAACCTTGCGGATCGTGAAATCGGTGTCGACGATCGTCTCGGTCCACAAATCGACTGCATAGCGGTTGAATCCGCTACCGAGGACGATCGCCTCGCTTTCGCGGAGAGCGAAACTGACGTAGAGCTTGTTGTAGGAGTCGACCCTCCCGGAAACGTCGGCGTGAAGTGTCGCCATCGCCTCGCCTCGTGTGATGATGCCGGCATAGGCGTGGTTTTCCTTGACCATTCCGAAAAGCGGAATCGTGATGTCTTGTTGTTGTTCGGGCATTTCATAGCGCATCATCGAAAGGTCGTCTCCATAAAGACGCTTCCGATAGGGACTCTGATTGAATTTTCCGTTGTTGAACTCCATGACCGCGCCGCTGCCGTCGGGTAGGACGATGTAGCCTTCGCTCGGCTGTCCATTGATTTCGCTGATGGCGGTGCCGAAGTGGGGATAAGGCGTGATGCGGGCGAGCCGGATGTCTCTTGGCTCTTCGAGGGCGTCGCGGATGATCGAGATTTCGACGCCTTTTTCGTGCAAGGCGACTTGGATGCCGATTTGAAAGGATACTTTTTCGAAGAACTCGGTGTATCCGTATGAGAAGTTCTCTTCGATCGCCCGCTCCCGGGTGTAGTCTCCGTCGACATAGAAGATTTGATAGAGACGGTTCCGCACGAGCCTCGACATGTCTTCGTAGGCGACGATCTCGTAGGCTTGCAGTTCGCTGTTGAATCCGGTGTAGGCGATCTGTTCGAGAATGTTTCTTTGCGGATGGGCTTCGAGGACGTCCTTGTCGAGAAATTTCGGGAAGAACAGATGGTCGATCTCGAGATCCTCGATGCGGTAGAGCACTTGGAAGCCGTCTTCGATGTACTTGATGCCGTATGTCCTGTACCCTTCGGGGGTATTGACGCTTTCACGGTGATTGATGCTCAAACGATAGTTGTTCACGCTCGAGCGCGACCCGGCACGGTTGAAGTAGGTGAGTTCGAGCGTCGCCTTCTGACGGTTGAGCGCCGAAGTGGTAATGTGTCGGGTATCGTCTTCCTCCCAAGGGTCGGGCACACTCGGATTCGATTGCCACACTTCACCGTTGCGCTTGTCGAGCACATGGAAATACGAGGTGGTTTCATCGATATACAAAGCGAAATTCCCGTTTTCAGCGACGAGACGTTCATGGTCGTCCAACGTCATCGCGTCGGTGAATCCTTCGGGATCGAACGGAATCCGTTCGGCTTGCACCGGCATCGTCGGTTTCATATGGAAGAGAAAGAGATACAAAGATACGGCGAGGGTGATGAGGCCGATGATCGCGATACGACGGAAGTGTACGCTTTTCAATAGGGTTTTCATCATCGCAGCGACAACTCCTCGTAAATCGCGACGATAAAGGCGATGAACTGTTGAATCAGATCGAAAAACAACAATCCGATGAACATCATCACGCCCATCGCGACGAAGGTGAGCAAGAAGGCCATCAACGTCTTGAACAGCCCGTATTCATGGATATTGAGGATGCCCATGAAAAGCACCCATCCGCTGGCGATGTAGCCGATGAACAGAAGCAGCCGGTAAAATCCCATTTCTTCAAGCGTCAAGAAGTTGGAGAGCATGAGCCCGATGAAACCGATGAGCACGAGTGGGAACAAGGCGTATCCGGTGACTTTGAGGATTTCCCTGAAACTGCCCTTGCCTTCCATGAGCGTCGTCATCGACCAGTTGCCCACACTGAACAACATGACGAGGAGGATGACGGCGAAGATTTCCTGTAGACTGTTCAAGGCCAAGGGGTCGTTGGGGTTGATCAGGAAACTTTCGTATTGATAGGCCATGATGCGATAAAACGCAAACAGCGCGACATAGACGAGCGCGACCCACATCTTGCCTTTGCGGTAACGTTTGAACTCGTCGAAGCCGTCGAAGGGGTGGAAGATCAAGTACTTCGGAAAAACGAACATGTGATGCCAAACACGGGAAAGTCTAGTCTTCATAGAGGATCGTCCCTCCCTGTTTGAGCGTCTTGCGGACCTTCATGCCGATGAAGACGCCGCTCACGATGAGCGCCGCGGCGCCGATCAAGGCGAAGTTATCCTTGATGATATTGTTTCGGTGAAGTTGAAACGCCTTCGAGTAGTAATAATGGTCGTGCCCGAGGCGGAAGTATTCCATCGCTTCTTGGTAGTTGCCCGCCCTCAAGTGATAGCGACCGAGGCCGTTGTAGGCGGTTTCGTAATTCGAGTTCATCATCAGGACATCTTCCCACAAGGCCGAGGCTTCTTCGAATTCGCCGACTTCCTGATGAGCGATGGCTTGGTTGACGGCACGCCCGAATTCGCTCGGTCGGTAGTGGACGATCGTTCGCGTGCCGCGGTCGAGAACGAGGATGTCGTCTCCGAAATACGCGATCGCGACGCCTTCTGAGAAACGGTCGCTCTGTGCACCTTCGTCGCCGTTGATATAGAGCAGGTTCCCTTGCGCGTCGTAGGTGAAAAGACGCGAACGCCGTTGATCGAGCACGGTATAGATGCCGTGGTCGGTACTGACGATGGAGACGAGTCTGCTCGGGCCGGTGACGACGTAGTTGTTCTGACCGACGATGAAATGCACATCGCCCATCGGCGGGTGGTAGCCGTTGCGCACGAGGATGTCGATGCCTTTCGGATTGATGAGTTGGATCATGTTTTCCGCGGCAGCGCCCGTCGGACGGGACGTCGCGTAGATGAAACTGCGATGGTCGATGTGGACGTTCGTGTATTCGGTCGGAAGGAAAAGCGTCAACTGCGCGAGTTGTTCTTCGGTCATGAAGGAGCGTCTCAAGATTTCCAAGGGGTTGGGCGTCAACGGATTGACACCGGTGAAACGATTGAACTCCCCTTCGCTGCCGAGTTCGACGATGCCTTCGTAGACGTTGCGGGCGACGACATACATCCGCTCGGAGGAATCGACCGTGATTTTCATCGGTTCGAAGCTGATGGTTTCAAACGTCGGGTCCTCGATATCGTGGAAAACGCCGACGACCCGGAGGTCGTGGTCGAGTTTGACGATCCGGTGATTCGCGGTATCGCATATGTAGATGCCGCTATCCCTGACATCGAGACCGCGCGGGCGGAACAACGTGAGTTCTTCGTCTTCGGGCTCGACACCCGCCGCAGCCTTGTCCAACGACGGGGCGAACGTGAACGTATGTTCGTGATGAAGCACCGAAAAATCGTGATCGAGAATGGTCAAGGCGTGCGTCTGGGAATCGATGACGTACACCTTGTCCTCGAACACCGTCATGTCTTCAGGTGATTGCAAGGGCACACCCATGGTGGCCGAGTTGTAATAAGCGACGTACGTCATGCCCGGCGATGAATGGATGACACGCCCGTAATACGAATAGTTGTAGCGCGCGGACATGAACAACAACGGCGTACTCATGAGCAGCGAAACAAGAGAAATGATCCGTAGCATCGACTCGACCTCCTCACTTCATGCCGGAATGGCTGAATGTCTCAACGATTTTCGATTGCGAGAATACGAAGAATACGACGGGAACGATCATCATGATGAAACTGACGGCGGCGATCGTTCCTGCGCGTTCGATCGTTCCGGCCGCGATTTGACGCAACGCATACGACACCGGTTTCCATTCTTCACTGAAAATGAACGCCCCACCGTCGGTGACCCACAACCGTTGGAACAAGAGGATGATGAGCGTGAGCCATGCGGGTTTGACGAGCGGCATGACGATCTGGAAGAAGATGCGGTATTCGCTTGCGCCATCGATCTTGGCGCTTTCCAACAACTCGTTGGGAATTTGTTCCATGAACTGTTTCATGAGATAGAGCCCCAGGCTCGAAGCGATCGCCGGCAAGATGATCGCCGCCGGCGTATCGATGAGTCCGATGCGGGTGACGATGATGTAGTTCGGCGTCGCCGTGACTTGGGGCGCGAACATCAAGGAATAGATGACGAGCGTGAAAAAGAGCGTTCTTCCGGGAAAACGGTATTTCGCCAGAGGATACGCGCACATCGAAGCGATCAATACGTGTCCCGCGGTCCCGACGACAGTATTCAGCAACGTGTTGAAGAAGTAACGGGAGAAAGGCACCCATGAATTGCCGATCAATTCCGCGAGGTCGCGGAAATTGTCGAACGTCAAGTTGCGGGGAATGAGCCGTGGCGGGAACAAGAACAGTTCATCGAGCGGTTTGAAGGCGTTCGACGTCGTCAAGATGAGCGGAAAGGCGCTGAAGCTCCCGAAAATCAACAAGACGAGGAACAACCCCAAATCGCCCCAACGTGAACGGTTCAGTTTTCGTGGTTTGCCGAAACCGAGACGGCGTAGGATCCGTTTGAAGACGCCCATGTCAGCTCCCCACCTTCCGCAAGATGCTGCGAACGAAAATGTTCGTCGAAATCATGATGAGGAACAACAGCGTCGCGATTGCCGACGCATAGCCGAGATCGAAACGGATCGAGCCGTAATCGATCAGATGCGTCACAATCGTATGGCCGGCATATTGCACGGACGGGAACCCGACGAGTTGCATCGAGACTTCGGCGATCGCCAAGGTCGTCGTGATCTGCATCACCGCCCCGAAGAGGAGTTGCGGTTTCATCGAAGGCAAGGTGATATGCCACAGTTCCTGCCAACGATTGCGGATACCGTCGATCGCGGCGGCTTCGTACAAGGTCTTATCGACGCTTTGCAGGCCCGCGATGAAAGCGAGGAAACTGACACCGAGACTCAACCACAACTGCACGATGATGATCACCATCATGATGTAGGTCGGACTGCGTAACCAAAGGATCGGACTGCTGATCGCGCCGAAGCGGATCAAGAACGCGTTGGCGTATCCGTGCACGTCTCCTGAAAATATCAATAGCCATATCAAGAAAGCGCTCCCCGAAATCGAAGGCGCATAGAAAATCAACGTCATCAACGCCCTCAGTTTCGGACGCAGTTCGTTGATCAACCAGGCGAAAACGAAGGCGAGCACGTAACTGAGGGGTCCGGTCACGACGGCGAGAATCAACGTGTTCCTCAAGGAGATGAGGAATATCTCGTCGTCGAGCAACAGCTTGATGTAGTTGTCGAGTCCGATGAAACGCGGCGGTTCAAGAAGATTGAAATACGTGAAACTGATGAACAGCGACATGATGACGGGCACGACGGTGAACGTGAAGAAGAGAATGGCGAAAGGCGCCATCAGGATGTAGTAGTGTTTGTTCTTGCTCAAGGATTTCTTCGCGCTCTCCCAACGGTTCTTCGCGCGTTCGGAAAACGTCTTCTTGCTTCGCAAAGCCTTCTTAGAGGCCATCGTCTTCTGGACCATCGTGTCACTCCAATCCGAACTCGCGTCGCTTCTTGTTGATTTCCTCGTTGATGATCAAGACATAGTCGTAGAGCGTCTCCCTCGGATTGGAGCGTTCTTCGATCACGCGCCGGAAGGCGTTGTCGAGATGGCGACCGGTCATGTATCCCCCGGCGACTTCGGGAATGCCGCGGACGAGTTCCCATTGTTCGCGGAGTTTGCTCAACTCCCTGACGGTCCAGGGCAGTTGTTCCATCGCTTCGATGTTGGCGCTGGGATACCGTGCAGCGGCGCCGAGAATCCCTTCCATTTCACGTCCGAAACGCACTTGGACCTCGGTGCTCGTCCACCATTTGAGGAACTCCCAGGCTTCATCTTTCTTCTCGGACTGATCGAGGATCATGACGCCGGTTCCGGTCGCGACGGTGTCGCGCCGCAACGTCTTGCCGCCCTCTCCGTCGTCGACATATGTCCCGGGAATCAAATCGAAATCCCAACGTCCACGGATTTCCGGAGCGAATACGCTCAAGACGTTGTACATGTTGTAATAGGCGATGCCCAGCGGCATTTGACCGCTCCGGAAGCGGTTGACGAAATTCGCTTCCACGGGGAAGGCGTAATCGGTATAGAACTGTGTCCACCGTTCGAAAACCAACGGTCCGAGTCCTTCGTTGAACCCGCTTTGGGCGTCATCGTCGATGTAGAAGTTGCCGTCGGCCTGATAGAACATGCTCGAGAAGATCGGGTTCGGCGGTAAATCGAGCGTCGCCCCTTCTTGCACGGGAACGGGGAGGAAGAACTCGAGATTCAACTTTTGCAAGTCGGGAATGGTCGTGATGACTTCATCCCACGTTTGCGGGACGTCGAGACCCATCTCGTCGAGAATAT
>SLPE01000150.1 GCA_007132145.1 Candidatus Izemoplasma sp. | reverse complement strand
ATGCGATCGAGACGACGGTGAACCACCGCAAAAAGATCATCCACACGGACATTCCACGCGAAAGCAACCACGTACCGGGTGCGTGCAAGTCGGTATCTAGATCGACGATGAACAAGTTGAAGGTGTCGTTCAACGCATCCTTGTTCACCATGCGGAATCCGTAAGTGAGCGCCAAGGCGATAACGACGATTTTCAATACGGTACGCAATGAAAGGATGTCTCGGCGGTCCAAGACAATAAAAAGCGCGATGAACAACGCCAAGGGAATGAACAACAAGAGTGGGAACATACGATCACCCAAGGTCATTTCTTCAGTCGAAAAACATCCGGTCGAGAAATGGGTTATGCCGCTGTGTTCAGTAAGGCTAAAACCGCGATCCCCGGGCGATCACACCCGGGAATCGCATAATGATTTTTACGCGCTTCAGTCTTCGTCTTCGTACAAATCGGAAAATTCAACGATGAGAATCGACGGGTCCGGGAAGATCGGAATCGCGCTGATGACCTCAAGATAACGAGGACGTGGATGGTCCGGCGTCTCCGTGACGATCGCGACCGCATCGATGATCGGAATGTTCATCCCTTGCGCTGTCGCATGGACGGCGGCCGCCTCGTCGATACTCAAATTGTAGAAGCCGGCCAAAACTGCGAGATTTCCCGCTTCCTCTTCGCTCAAACCGTATGTGGCCATCGCGTAGCCTACCGCTTGTCCGAAGTCGACGCTTTCAGAAAGATTGCCGATGGCGAAAGCGAACAGACCGCTGTCGATGCGCGGGTCGGGAACGAGCGGATGCGTCCGGTGTACTGCGAGCGGACTCATGAACCACCAAGGTCTTCCGACAGTGTCCGGGAAATCGTCACTCGGCGCGAGCGGAGTCGTTCCATAGTGGTCGCTCATGTGCAAGGAAAATTCGGGACCGCTCTGCCTGACTTCATCGGCGTCGCGCCATGTCGCACCTGAAGAACCTTCGGTCAAGAGGATGATGTTGATGCGCTCACCCGTCCGGTTCGGGTCGTCGAACTCACGGATGACGTTTCTGCCTAGGGGCGCGATGCCTTGTTCGACTTGCAGTTTCATCGTCAAGGCCGTTGAAGACATGCCGAATGCCCTGAACCACGCTTCATCACCCGCTAACCAGTTGTTGAAGACGGTATCGTTGTCGATTTCGACGCCGGGATTGAACACGCCGCCGGCGCGTTTGTTGTCGACGAGATGGATCGACGGTCCGCCACTGCGGCCGACATACGAGTTGTCGATCCGCAACATGCTGGCGCCGTGTGAATAGAAACTGTTCGCCCACGTCCCGTAGACATGGACGTATTCGGCTTCCATCGCGACCGGGACGACTTGCTCGGAAGACTGGGAACCGAAGGCGGTGTTGAAGAAAGGAATCAGTCCGAAGCCTGCGCGAATGTTGTTGAAACGGGAACTGCCGTCTCGGACCATGAAGATGTTGAATCCGCCGGAGTTTTTCGACATCTCGGCGAGGCGCATGGCGATTTCATCTTCACTCATGCCGTATTCGATGACCGGTGACGTCGTATTGCTCAACACGGTGAGATTGTTCACGACGAACCGGTTGTCGTTGACCCACCCTGTTTGCGAAGGCAATGTCGGATTCGACCGCGAGGGAATGTTCTCCCACGTCGGCCACATGTCTGAAGGGGGCAAGACTTTGTACATGAACATCGCGACTTGAACGTTGACGACTTCATACGCCGCTGAATAGCCGAGAATGCCGGCGCCGCTGTCCTTGTTGCTGAAGGGAAGGTCCCTGCCGTTGATCGTCATGTAGTTGCCGTTGAGCACGAACGTTTCGCCGGATATCCCTTCATGATAACGGGCATAGACATGACCGATGTCATGAATGTTTTCCGGGGTCCATTCGCTCTCTCTCAAGTTTCTCGGAGAACCGTCTTCATTCATTTGTGACGGCTGCAACTCCGCCTTGATGTTCGCGTGGATGTTGATGGTCGTCACATCGGGGTCTCGGAAAAGTGTTTGCAATTGCTCGTTCGTATAGGCATTGTGTCCGTCGTTGACCTTGAACGCGAACTCGAGCGTGTCCAATTGCCGCTTGAGAGGTTGATATCGGGGCGTGATTTCGACGTTGAAGGTGTGACCAGCGGCGGCGGGTGTGAATCTCAAGGTGTTGCCGGTGATGTTGACATAGGTCGCGAGCGCTTGATCATCGAGAGGTTCCTCGGCACCGTCGAGGGTAAAGGTGTACTCGAGATGGATCTTGTCCAAGGGAACGCGCACATTGAAGTTGTCGCGGATGGCGACGTTGAAATGGAAAACGTTGCGGTGCCCTATCAAATACGGTGTCACTTCCGGGCTGAGATAGTAATCATTTTCTGAACGGTCGATGTATGTTTGCAGTTCGCCGAATCCGAAAACGATGACGCTCGGAATCGTGCGTCCGGCGAACTCGTAATAGGTGCCGTCTTCCAAAGCTGTCAGTGAGAAGGTGAAATCACCCGGAGTCTTGCCGATGGTGTGCAGTTTGAATCCATCGACGCCCGCATGGTCTTCACCGCTGAGGATTTCTATATCGTAGCCTTCAAACCCGTATTCCATGCCGGCGAGGAAGACATAACGTGGCGTTTCTCCGACGCGTTCGATCAAATAGTAGTCGTCGACATGGTCGATTTCGCCGAGGTCGACATCGACCGCACCGGCCATGTAGACGGCAATGTCGCTGTACTCGCCGCTGACATGATTGACGTCGTCGCCGACGGCACGGATGCTGACGGTGTGTGCGCCGGGTTCTTCGAGTTGAGCGAACATCGAATATAGCGGTGATGCAGGTTCAACTTCGAGTACGAAATATTCGTTGTCGACATCGATATCCGTAATGGCGATCATTCCGACTTCGAAACCGTTGATCATGAAATCGAAGCCGACGGGTCCGTGTTCGTCACCCATGTGCTCGATCATCGGAGGTTCCAAGTACCAAGTGAAGCGGTACGCTGCCGTGTCCGAATCGCGGCTGACGGTCAAGGTTGTCGGCGGATTGAAGGATTCCAGACTTTGCCAGACTGCAAACACGTAATGCAAGGAGCTTTCGCCCCATTCGAAAGCATCGTAGGTCATATCGTGGTGGATGTCGAGCGGGTCGGCGATTTCGGATGGATGCGGTTCGAGGAACCAACCGCGGAACACCGCCCCCGGACGGGTCATTTCCCAGAAGGGCCAAGTTATAGGAATGATACGGTCTTCAAGATTTCCGGACGTATTGGAATGCAAATCGATGACTTCGCAACGGTTCACGAAGGCCACGGTCGGAACGTCCTCATAATAAATCGTGCGCACCGTCATGTTTGCAACCACTTCGTCAAAACAAAGATGCGACCAGATCGCGTTAAAGTCTTGATTTCCGTCGAAGTCCTCGCTCAATGCCGGGATATCGGTGAAGGCAGCGCCGTGATGTACGTAGAACAAATACTCGAGTTTGTCGGCGTCCGGATCGAACAACGCGTCCGGATCGGCGTCGAGCACTTGCATGAAATCGAGTTGGTGAACGTCGCGCAAGTAATAGACTTCGATGTCGTCCATGTCCTCGGTGACGACAGCATGCGCAGCCATGAACGCTTCGAAGGTATCGTAAACGACATCTTTGAACTCGATTCTATCGAGGGTGTATCCGTAGAAGTCGCGTTCAATCGTGTAGTCCCTGCCCCAACCGACGTTCTTCTGCTCGAAGACGATGTCTTCTCTGGAATCGGGCACGACATCGCCGCTCAGACGGGACCCCGGCGGGTGACCGTCATCGGGATCTGACGCGTCGATAATCGTTTCTTTCATAAAGATGTAGGTGCCGGAAATGTCGAACATCAACTCTTCCCATTTCGCATAGAGCGTGATGTCTTCATCGGACAGCCGAGTCGTTCCCAATTCGATGGTCAAATCGGCATCAAGAAACCAACCGATGAAATCCTTACCGTCGAGTTCGGGCTCGGGAACGACCGAATCGAGGCGCGTGTTGTATTCGACCGCCATCGGCTCGATGACGAGATCGCTCATCGTGTCGAAGACGACCATGTACGACTCGACTTCCCATTTTGCATAAAGCGTCATATGTCGTAAAAGCGGTTCGTCCGCATCGAATGCATTGTCATAGTCGGCATCGGTGAACCAACCGATGAACGCATGACCGGTTCTCGTAGGTGTCGGAAGGTCTTCCCCCACGACATCTTGGACCGAATAGAACATGCTTTCGATCGGTTCGCCTCCCATCGTGTTGAAACTCAACTCGACGCGTTGTCGCGCACAAGCCGCGAAAACGACCAAGAGGATGCTTAGAATAAGAATCGACAAACGTAATCTACTTCTCATATTATATGCCACCATGGCGTATGAAAAGACGCCATTTACTCCTTTCCGATTATGGGTTATCCATTTTAAGTGATACGATCGATGATACGGCGTTCAACAAGCTGATGCATCCATAACACTCTCGCGGCCATCGCCTCCTCGCATACGGTGTATTCTCCCGCCTTTGTTGAGTCTGATGATGCAATGTGCAATTTCTCAACACAACAAAAAGACGACGCCCGCTTTGAAAATGAAACGATTAGCGGGCTCGGCGGGTCATGCTTTGAACTGCCCTTTACATATGTAAATGATATCATATGTCTATAGGTTAGTGCAAACAAAATCTCCCGTGCAGGACACGTGATTTCAAGAAGCGTTTACACGTCTATCCATGCATGCTCGCCGTCCTTGCACGTATCGATTAGTACAAAGAGATTTCGTAGTCGCAAACCGACTCGTAGAACACCCGGTCATGCGACACGAGAATGAGCGTTCCCTGGTAGGCGATCAATGCCTCCTTGAGGGCGTCCTTGGCCTGGGCGTCGAGATGGTTCGTCGGTTCATCGAAGACGAGGACGTTTCCTTTCCGATGTCTGAGTAAAGCGAGGCGGGTCTTTGTCAGTTCCCCGCCGGAGAGCGTATCGAGTGGGCGTCTCGCCTTTTCGGCATCGATGCCGTGCGCGGCGAGCAATGAAAGGATTTCACGACGTGTGAACAGGGGATATTCTTCATGAACGGTCTCGAACACTGTCGCGTTCCCTTTCAAATCGGACTCTTGCTCGAGATAGGATATGGACGCCGTGTCAATCCAGTCGAACCGGCCTCCAAGCGAGGGAATCCTCCCGATCAGTGTTTTGAGGAGCGTCGTTTTACCGATACCGTTTTCCCCTGTGATGACGACTTTTTCACGGTTCATGACGGTGAACTCGAGCGGTTCGACCAAGGACGTGTCATAACCGACTTCCAAATGTTCGACTTTCAGGACTTCCTTGCCTGTCGCTCTGCCTAGAGGAAAGCGGAATGTATAGGTCCTGTCCTTCTTGGGCGGTTCGAGCCGTTGCAACTTGTTCAGCATCTTGCGGCGACTTTGCGCCCGTTTCGTCGTTTTCT
>SLPE01000194.1 GCA_007132145.1 Candidatus Izemoplasma sp. | reverse complement strand
TGATCGGAATCAGCAAAGCCGGCAACATGTTCGCCACTCGGATCTGCTTGATTTCCACGAAGCGGATCGCCATGGCGATGAGCAAGACGTTTCCAATCATCGAAATGGAATGGATCAGTTCGGGCGCGAGAAACGCGGCCGACCACATGGCCAAAAGCATGATCGTTCCCTGATAGACGAGAACACTGCCGGCGGCGAACACGACCCCGAACCCGAAGACGGTCGCCAAAACCATCGCCGTGACGAAGTCGAGGATGCTCTTGATCAACAACGTCGTCATCTCCCCATGGACCGCATCTTGTATCGGGCCGATGATCGCCATGGCGCCGACGCAGAAGATGAGCGTACCCGCGACGAATCCCTTCGCAAGCGGTGGAAGGCGGTATCGCTTTTCGACCTTGAGCGCGAACGTGTTCAAACGGTCGTCGATGTCCCACCATTCACCGAGCAGGGTTCCGATGACCAACGAGAAGAGCACGAGCAAATCGATGCCTCTGAAATCGAGGCGCTCCAACTCGTTGAAGTCCTTGAGGAACCAGCGGAATGCGAGCACGAAGAGGCCTAGCCCCATCGCGAGCATCAAGGCTTTTTGAAGTTTTTCGGGAAGTCCCCGTTTGAAGACGATGCCGAGCAGTGCCCCGACGATGACGGCGGCCGCGTTGATGAGGGTTCCCATGGCGGACCTCCTTCCGTAGACTTTATCAATTATACAGAATGGCGGGTCTTAAGTAAAGTTAATCATGAACAAACGACCGCCTCCATGCTATAATCAAAGACGGATGAATGCACCGACAACGGAAGGAGCGATACCATCGCCAAGACCATCGTGATCACCGGCGTGAGCAGCGGCATCGGAAAAGCACTGACCGCCCATTACGTCTCGCGTGGCGAGCGCGTCATCGGCATTGCGAGAAACCCAGGGCTGCTTGAAGCGCTGAACAACAGTCTGGAAATACCCGACGGGGCCCCCGCTCCCGAGTTCATCACGTGTGATTTCGCGTCGTTCGCCTCGATGCGCGACGCGCGGGACCGCCTGAAGGTGGCGTGTGCAGACGGATTGGACACCCTCATCAACAACGCCGCCATCGTGCCGCACAAGAAGATATTGACCGAAGACGGTTTCGAATTGCAGTATCAGGTCAACCATCTCGCCGTCGCCTATTTCTCCTTGGAACTCCTTGATGAGCTGACGAAAGCCGAAGGGACCGTCATCACGACCGGCAGCAACGCTCACAAATGGGCCCGTTTCCATCCGCGCGATATCGCCATCGAAACCCGCTATCACGCTTTGAGCGCCTACATGCGCACGAAACTTTACAACCTTTTGTTCGCCGCTTCATGCAGAAGGCATTTCAGCCATCTGCCGATCGCACATTACGTCGTTCACCCCGGCCGGGTCAAGACCGCGATCGGCACGAAGGGCGTCTCGCGATTTTACGGTTGGGTATGGCGTCGCTTCACGCGTCACGGGCTTACCCCGGAAGCGACGATACCGACGTTCGACTATCTTACATACGCAACCCCCGGACCCGGCGGCCTCTATTTTTTCAACGTTGAAGAACACCCGAGCTCCAAGGCGGCACGCTCTAAGGAGAACCAGGACATCTTGTTCGAAAGGACGCTCTTCGACCTCGCACCTTACCGCGCATGAAAACCCCTCCTTGTCTTCGGTGACCAAGGAGGGGTTGTCCCTTATCCATATCATGTTTCAAGATACGCGCACTTCCCGCTCAGGTGAAGTGCCTTTTTCATTCAATCGTCGATACCCGTATCTGTGTCAGGACGTGTTTCGTCATCGAGGCTTTGCAAGATGCTTCGCAGTTCTGACAACCTCTTTTCGATGAGATCGTCGACATCGTACCTTTCCGGCTGTCGTTCGACGATACGATCGATGAGCGCCATCGCCGGCAAGCCGATGTTTCTGTCTTCCGCCCTTGAAGCGAGGTCTGAAGGCGCGTCTTGAAGGTCTTGGTAAACGGGGATGAAGCCTCGACCTTTGATCAATCTTTCGAGGTGACCTTTCAGTTCCGAGACGTCACCCTCGGCTTGGAACATTTCGATGGCGAAGGTGATCTCGCCTTGTGTCGCATCGACATCGGATGGCGGTGATGCCGCGTCGGTCAATCTTTCAAAAACATCGTCTAAGTGTTCACCGCGCAGTGACGGAAGCGTTTGCACAATCGCCATGGCCTTCGCATTGGATGCCACGACATCCAACACCTTCCGGTTCCTATCGAGAGAGAGCGCGAAAGCGGGGTTGTAACTCAGATGCACTTTCGCATACATGTCGGCGTCTGGCGTCTCGACGTCCCGCAAGATCTCCCGCAGTTCCGGAAGCCGCTTCGTGATGAGGTCTTCGACGTCGTGCTTCTCGGGTTCACGTTCGATGATTCGGTCGATGAGCACCATCGCGGGCAGGCCGATGCCTCTGTCCCTCGCTCGCTCGGAAGCGTCTTCACGGATATCTATGAGACTTTCGACGAGGGGATGAAATCCATGATCCCGGACACGGTTCTCGACATGCTCTCTCAACGACGTCTCGTCGCCCTTGACGCGTTCCATGGCGATCGTGATTTGGGCTCCCGCTTCGATGTAGCCGGCGGCGAGCGCTTCTTCCGAAAGACGATCGAAGGCATCGTCGAAACTCTTTCCGCGCATCGCGGGAAGCGACGCCAACAAAGCTTCGGCATCGGCATTGAAGGGGATGATTCCCAGCACCTTCCATTGTTCGTCGACATCGATGGCGACCGCCGGGTTGTAACTCAAATGGATCGTCGCGTGGACTTCGTCTTCGGTTCGCAAGCCCGTATACAGCAGGGCAACGACGACGACCGCGGCCAACGCATACGTCAAGACACGCATCGGCCTGAGCGACGGAAAACGGAACGACCGCGCCGGCTTGTGTATGAAACGCGGGTCTTTCTTGATGCGCTGTTTCAAATCCGGAACATCCTTTTCCGCGGCTTGCCTGATCCACTTTTTCAGTTGCTCTTCACGCATCGTCTTCACCCGCTTTCTTTCGCATCTTCTTGAGCGCGTTCTGGTACATCCATGTAATCGTCCCCAACGGTTTTTTCATGTCTTTCGCGATGTCCTTGTGTTTGTGCTCGAGAACGACATGACGGATGACGACTTGTTTCTCGTCGTCCGAGAGTACGTCGAGAAGTTCATGCAATACACTGCTTTCCTCTTGCGTGGCCTGGGTCTGTTCGAACTGCAAAACCGATTCCTCGGGTGCCGTCGGCAGTTCCCGGCGGCGGCGTTTCAAGGCGTTCAAAGAGAGATTTCTCGCAATGGTCGTGAGCCAGCCCCGAAACGCGTTTTGTCCACGATAACGGGGAAGCGACTCGACCATCTTCAAATACGTGTCTTGCATCAAATCCTCGGCGTCGGCCGGATTTTTGACGATGCACAAAATGGTATAGTAGACGTGGGTCTTCGTTTCATCGTAGATGATGTCGAAGTATTGCCCATCGCCTTCGGAAAAGCGTTTGACGGCGATTTCGAGTTCATGATTGTCCACTGTGCCACCCCAATCGATAGCCGTCTCACCTTATAAACAATGAAATCGGCTTTTTTATTGGTCGAGTTCTTTGAATTCATTATAACACAATGCACGCCTTCGACTCGGACGAACCATTCAACCTTACGCATCCATTGCATTTCGTGTTACAATGAGTCAGAGGTGTTCACTATGGAAATGGTCGCAACATGCGCATTCGGCATCGAAGCCGTTTTGCGTCGGGAAATGCTCACGCATGGTTTCAACATGACGAAACGGACGAACGGACGCATCTATTTCACAGGCGATGCCGATGCCCTATACAAGGCGAACATGGCCTTGCGAACGGCGGAACGCATTCATTTGGTGCTTTCACGTGCCCGAACGGAAACGTTCGATGCGCTTTTCGAACACGTCGCCTCGGTTCCCTGGCACCAGCATCTCGATGATAGGGGAAGATACGAAGTCCACGCGAAGAGTGTCGCTTCGAAACTCTTCAGTTTGCGCGATATCCAAGCGATCGCGAAGAAGGCGCTCATTCGCAAGTTTCAAGAACATCGCCCCGGACATGTCTTTAGCGAAACCGGTTCCCGCTACGTGTTGACCGTACAGTTGAAAGACGACATCTGCGAAATCTGGCTCGACACGAGCGGCGAAGGTCTGCACAAGCGGGGCTATCGACAAGCGCAAGGCGAAGCGCCGATCAAGGAAACCTTGGGGGCGGCGTTGGTCCTTCTGAGCTTTTATGAGAAAGGGCGACACCTGTACGACCCGTTTTGCGGCTCGGGCACCATTCCGATCGAAGCCGCGATGATCGCCGCGAACATCGCTCCGAATCTCGACCGCGGTTTCGCTTTTCAGGCGTTGCCTTGGTATGATTCAGAGACGTTTAGTCATGTCCGTCGAACGTTGATGAAAGCTATCGATATGGACGGTATCACCGTCATCGAAGCGAGCGACATCGACGACGATGTCGTGAAGCACGCGCAAGACAATGCGCGCAGAGCGGGTGTCGACGCCTTCATTCGTTTCGAGACCGTTCCCTTTTCTGAGCGGCATTTCGAAGCGCGATACGGCATCGTCATCACGAATCCGCCGTACGCTTTGCGTTTGGAAACGGATACGGCCGCAGAAACGATCTATCGATCGATTGCACAAATGTATCGCCGGCATCCGGATTACTCGCTCTATCTTCTGAGTGCCTATCCGGGCATTGAAAAAATCATGAAGAAACAAGCGAACAAGACGCGGGTGATTTTCAACGGAAACGTGAAGTCGAGATATTATCAGTATTATGGACCGAGACCGCAGTAGCGGTCTTTTTCTTTTTTTTGAAAAAGTTAGGTTTATACGAACTATTTTTCTCGTGAATGTGCTATAATGGCACATGGCGGTGAAAAAAGTGACCAAAGACGACAAGAAACGCTATCTCATCCTCAAAGACAAGAACATCTACAAAGGACTCGTCATTTTGGCGATTCCTTTGATGTTGAACAATTTTTTAAAGACGTTTCACGATATTATTGATATGTTTTTTGTCGGTCGTATTCAGGGTGAAGGAACCAATGCCGTGGCAGCGATTCAACTTACTTTTCCGGTTGTCTTTACCTTTTTAGCACTCGGTATGGGGATGAGTATGGCTGGGACGGCATTAATCAGTCAATTTCTCGGTTCTAACCATGTTGAAGATGCCCGTAAGTATGCCTCGCAACTGTTGGTATTAGCCTTAATACTTGGTGGTGCGTTAATGGTCGTATCTTTTTTTGGTGCGCCACTAATAATAAGCACCATGGGATTAGATGCCGGTGGTGCGGATCAATTTGTGTATCAAAACAGTGTGTCATATTTGCGCATTCGCGCCTTTGAGTTGCCCATCTTATTTATGTTCTTTTCATTTTTGGCAACCCGCCAAGCGAGTGGGGATAC
>SLPE01000109.1 GCA_007132145.1 Candidatus Izemoplasma sp. | reverse complement strand
TAACCCCCAGAAGCTCCGGTAAGGGTACCGGTGCCAACATTAAGGATTCCGGCATCAACAACCAGATCGTTGCCAAGCGTCAACGAATTTCCGTTGAGGTTGAGAGTACCGGAGGTCATGGTCAGAACGCCGCCCTCCATCTGCGCAACATCTTTATTATGAAGGGTAACTGACGCTGGATGACTTTTAGCGATCTCTAAGTCGAAAAACTGCCCATGACCGGGTACGATGAGCACGTTTTGGCTACCCGTAAATCTCACCGTAGAGTTCCCGGCGATAAATGCCGGTGAGACTTCATCATCCTCACTATAATCCAACCAATATCCTTCAAGAGTAATTATAGTCGTTCTTCCCGCCGACCCGGTTGCGTTAAGTATCTTTTCCCCTATGTTACCGGAACTCATCCACCCTATCATCAAGGAGGAATCCGCCTCTAACGTGATATCGTAACCGTCGGTTTTCCACGTAGCTATATCTTCATTGCCAAACCCTATCCTCAAAGAATTCCCACTATTCAACAAAATATCCCCTGTCTGGACCACGACAGTCCCGACCAATCCGCCAACAATTATATTGCAGTCATATCCACTCTGAAGGGCCGGTATGGTCTGTGTACGATTCCCATAAAACCACATACTTGAAACAGATATGGTCGAGCTACTATAGTCCAAGTCAAGAGGTTCAGCGCCAACCAAACGAATACTGCCTCCGGTGAGGGTTCCGGTCCCAACTGTCAGAGTTTCCAGAACCCAGATAAAACTACTGCCTATTGTAGTAATGTTGCCGTTCTGGCCCGTAACAAGATATTCAAAACCGTTCTCTCCGGTATGAATCGAACTGTATGCCAAATTATTATCACCCTCAAGGACCAAAGTGGCGCTGTTAAGCTGCTGAGACTTGTTTTCATCACTTGAGCCGTGAAAAGTGACCTTACCGGAACCGGCTATGGTTATGGTCGATGAATTCGCCTTGAAAAGCGTATCCTCTGACTGTATGAGGCGGACGGTGTTCTCATCCACGTAATCGGCGTTGTTAATGGTTATTGAATAGTTCTCGGCACTGTCCGTGTCAAGGGTCCCCGAGACAAGGGCAAGTTTATGGTCAACTATAAGATCGGTCGCGAGTGTCACCGTGCCGGCCGAGTCGACGGTGAAATCATAAAAATTACCACTTCCGGTGGATGGATCGGTAAAAATAGCGCTTGAAGCTCCGGCAAAAGTCACTTCCCCTCCGGAATGCGTGAAAGTGCCGGAATTCGACCAGTCTCCGGAAGACACCACGGCATATCCACCGGTATCAAAAGACGTTCCGGCGGAAATAACAAGATCGTCACACATAAGCCCCGCGCCCAGAGTTAGCGCTGTCGAGGAACCGGTTATTGATATATCCCCAAAATTCGCTTCAGAGGCGGGAGTAAAAGCGGTGGCCCCGCCGCTATCGAACGTGAAAGTGCCCGTACCTTTTGTGAAATCTCCTCCGCTAAAGTCGACCAACGAGCCGGAAACCGTTATATTGCCGTTACCCGAGGCGTCCAGGGTACCCGCGCAAACAATATCCTCCTTTACAGTAAGAGTGTAAGAGCCCGTCGCGAAAGACGCTCCGGAAGAGATGATAATATCGTCACATATAAGGTCCGCGCCCAGGGTGACCGCTGTCGAGGCCCCGTTTACTGATATATTCCCAAAATACTTTTCGGAACCGGGGGTAAAAGCCGTGGCCCCACCGCTATCGAACGTGAAAGTGCCCGTACCTTTCGTAAAAGTACCCCCGGTAAAGTTAACCGACGAACCGGAAGCCGTAACATCCCCGTTACCTGAGGCGTCCAGGGTTCCCGCGCAAACAAAAATCCCGTTTACGGTAAGAGTATAAGACCCAACCGTAAGGACAGCCCCGGAAGATATGGTTAGATCATTTACCGCCCTTGAGACATCAAGGACCGGGTCATCTGTAACGTCAGGGATGGTAACATCGTCATTTTCTCCCGGAACTACACCACTCGACCAGTTAGAACCAGTACCCCAGTCGGTTCCGGTATCACCTGTCCAGACTATACTGTCGAAATTCCAACGCGTATTGTTTCCATCATTAAGGGAATTCTGGGCGGTTATGAGTTTGGTTTCCGCCTGTACCGAATCAGAGACCCTTACGAATTTTACAGTGCAGTCAGGCGCGTCTATATTCCATGTCGCGCCCTCACCGGGACCTTTCTGAAGAGTTATAAGATGCCCCGCGGAACCCTCGATATTAAAAGTATCGGTTACAGTATGCGTAGAGTCCGCGTCCGCGTAAAAGGAAAGTTTTTTGACACCTGAACCGTCCAAATTCTCCGCGTTAAGCGTATCACAAAAAAGCGCGTCAAGGAACGTTACTCCATCTTTGTGAGAATTCAGAATTGTAAGTGTATCGAACGCCGAATCCCCACCGCCGGTCGTAACCGATTGACCGGAATCGGCATTATCAAGAAAAACCACACTCGATCCAGATGCAAAAGTGCCGCTATTGGTCCAGTCGCCTCCAAGGGTTATTACCGTATCGCCTCCCGTCCCGCTTGTAGCGTCAAGCGTGCCGTCTATCGTTATATCCTCCGACATCGTAATGTCATAGCCATCGCTAATAAGGGTATTACCTGTATTTACTGTAAGAGATGTCCCGCTCATATCGGTCTCGAGCGTTACCACGTCCGGACTCGCCCCAATATATACATTACCCACGTCCTGGAGAGTAGTTGAATTGTCCGCGAAAGTAAGGTCCCCGAAAAGGTTGAGCGCGGTACCTTTGGTGTAGGTCGCCCCGTCCTCTATGGTAAAGTCGCCGGTTACTGTAAACGCTGACCCTGCCTGGCTGAAAGTACCGGCAACAAGCTCGAATCCGGCACATGTCTTAGCGCCGGGCAGACTGAAACTGCCCCCAAAACCGTTTATAACAAGTGAAACACCGGTATAATCCCAATCCTTAATGTTTCCCGTCGTAGAGCCGGCATATTGCACCGAACCTGATATTAAGGTAGGTTCGGTTATCGTCTCATCGCGGTCCAGCTTGAGAGTCCCGCCGTCAACAATAAATTCTGATGTGCCCCCCGAGACGGAAATATTCTTACCGTCCAGGTAAAACGTGCCGCCGGTAACACTCAGACGCGCGCAGGTGAAGTTTGAATGCGCCGAAAAGTGACCGCTGCCGGATATTACAAGAGCCATATCGGTATAATCCCAGTCGCGGATAGTGACCGCGTCTGAACCGGAATACTCGACTACCCCGGAAGTAAAGGACAGCGTACCGAAGGAGAGAGTGTTCTCGTTACCACTAAGTTTAAACCGGGCGTTGTCTTCCCCCTCATCGACTGTGAACGTGCCCGTTACCGTTATATCCGTGGCGGAAGTGCCGCCGGTATCAAAAGTACCCCGCATCACAGCGAAGTCGCCTGCCACACTAAGCCCGGAACCCTCGGCAAGACTCAGAATACTCTCATTATCAGCAGCGGTATATTCAAGATCGTAAAAAGAGCTACCGCCAGCTGTTAATACCTGGGTGCCTTCGCCGTTAAAAACTACTTTGCCGTTATTATGCGAAAAAACACCTTCGTTAGTCCAGTCACCTGCAACGTAAATCGTACCTGTATTTGGGTCGTCATAAAATGAGGCAAGAGAACTACTTTCTGTTACATTAACATTATGCAAGTAGACCGGAGAACTACTGGTTATTTCCGTACTACCGTCAAAAACCACCGTACTTTCTCCCGGATCGAAGACACCGTCATTGTACCAGTCTCCGTCTATAATCCAGACGGAATTATTGGCAAATACGCTGTTGGCCTGGCCGCTTGAAGCGCTCGTTTCGATATAAACGCTGCATTCGTCGGCAGAAAAACCGAAAAGGTCCATCCTTCCGAGGACAATATTAGTAACCGCGTCATCCTCGCCAAAATAAACATGTCCGTATCCCTTGAACCCTCCTTCTTCCTGAAATAAGCTCTGCGCGAAACCCTCACCAAGCTCGCCGTTACCCGCAATACCAAACCCTTCCTCAACGGATATCGTTCCATGAAAATCAGTAAGATCCAAGGTCTGCTTTACGTCTTCAACAAGAGAAAAAATGCCTATAAAACCGCCTACCTGGAGAGATGTTGCCGGCAGATCTTCCGAAGCGGTCGTAATTATCGCCACCTGGTTTGATGAGGTTTCATTTATCGCTGTAAAATTGCCATTACAACTGAACACATTGTTATCCAGATCAAGCGTCCCTCTGTGAAATTCAACATCATATCCTGACGAAACATGCATATCTCCACCCAGGGTCAAGCTTCCGGCAGTATTTATAACAAGTATTTGTTCGACCTGCAGGCCCCCGACGGTCTCAGCGGTACCGGAAAACGTAAGGTTAAAGAACCTTTTACCCACTGCAGTCCCCCCGGTCGTGATCGTAGATGAGGCACCGTCAAAAATAACCATACCCGATCCATGGTTAAAAGTGCCGCTATTGGTCCAGTCGCCGGCAACCGTAATAGTCTGGTCAGTTCCTGAAATAAGTGTGCCCCCATCAGCGATCTCAAGGCTGCCGCTAAGCGTAACGTCAGCCCCCGGGGTATACGTCACCGTACCCGGCAAAAAAAGGTCTATCTCGTCCTCAAAGGATATATCGGATACGTCAACCGAATAATGTATATGGTCGGACACAGAAAACGCGGATACAAGGTCCGCGTTTGAATAGGAACTCTCAATATTCACCGCGTCGGCATCACCTATTGATAATAATCCACTGGATAGTGTAAGTCCCGTTACATCGGCTTCGGCGGTCACCTTTACTATGGTATTTGCTTTGCCTCCTTCAATATACAATATAATAAGGTCGTCCGCGGAAAGCGCCACATCTGCGAAACTGAAAAGCCCGCCGTCGGTGAGAACACTGCCGGGAACTGTCTGCGTTTCCCCGCTTGTCAGCACCATACCGATAGTTTCTTCACCCGCAAAACCCAGAATATTTCCCGAAACGGTATAACCCGCAGCTAAGGGGATAAGCTTGGGATAATCGTTTGACCTCTCATACCAGACCGGTTCGGTCTCAAAATCCCAGGTGCTGTATATGGAGTGTTCTTTGTCATAAAACTCAGTGTTGTCGGTTTCTGTATAAGTGAGGGTTTCCGTGGGATCATTCCCGATAGCAACAGAGGGGTTGCCGGCGTGGTTGTACCAGCCGCAGTAGGTGATGATATTTACCCCGTTACTGTCGTCATCCCGCCCAATAAATCCGCCAACGTCGTCAGCTCCGCTAACATTACCTACCGAATAGGAGCTTAAAACTGAGCTTCCGTACCGAATTTGTCCTATGAGCCCTCCTATATATTTTCCGCCTTTATTTTCCGCGCCGTCTTCATATTCTACTCCTTCGACACCTCCTGTAGCATATGAGTTCTTCACCTCGCTTCCCTTTCCACCGCCT
>SLPE01000061.1 GCA_007132145.1 Candidatus Izemoplasma sp. | reverse complement strand
CGCGACAAGGGCCAAGTGACGCTTTCAAGTCGAGAGCGTTTTATAGGAAAACGGGAAGATACAATCCTTTCTTTCAACGCGAAAGACGCGGCCATGCTGTGGCATCATGAAACGTCGGTTCAAAACGCGCCATGTCAAAGGCGGCATCGCTCGATGCCGCCTTCATCGATAAAGAAGTTATGCAGCCGATTATGGGAAGAGGTCCGGTGGAGACTGGCCCCACTCGACTTTCACACCGTCGGGATTCCATGCCTCGTGCCAACCGCTCTGAGGTCCATTTGCTTCTGCTTGAATCGTCAAGTCATGACACCCGGCGAATGCATGGGTGCCGATCGTATCGACGGACATCGGAATGAAGAAGTTCCGGAGACTGCCCGCATCCGAGAACGCATGTGCACCGATCTCGGCGAGGCGGCTACCGGGTCTGAGATCGAGCGCTTCGAGCATCGCCGCACCGGAAAACGCTCCCTCGCCGATCGAGACGACGCTCGCCGGTAAGGTGACACGCTCGAGATCGGGAGGCGCCAACATGAAGGCGAAGTCGCCGATGTGCGTCACGTCGAAACCGGAAATCTGCGTCGGAACGACGAGCTCGGTCTCAAGACCGACATATTGATCGATACGGATACCCAGACCGTAGAAGGTGCCGATGAGCGTGTAGTCGAAGGCCTCGGTCGATCCGTAGCGATTGAAGCCCCAGGTGACCGGTCTGCCGTCGGCATTCCAATGGAAGTTCCATGTGAACGGACGTTGAGGCGCTTCGGCATACAGTTCGAGCGTGTCGCAGTCGGCAAAGGCGCGTGCACCGACATGGGTGACGCTGTCGGGGATGAGGAAGGCTTCCAGCATGCTTGCACCCTTGAAGGCTTCTGTGTCGATCGTTTCTAGGGCTGTGTGTTCTTCGAAAACGATCGATCGGACATGATCCAGCTGAGCCAAGGCCCGAACACCGATGCGACTCAGCGTCGACGGCAAGATAATCCGCTCGAGTTGTGTTTCTCCCATGAATGCCTCATCGGCGAGTTCGACGACCGGGTGTCCGTGGATCGTTTCGGGAATGCGAAGTGCTTTCAAGGTGGCGTTGAGACCGGTGATGACGGCGACGCTTTCGTGTCCCTTGGTGACGATGTCATAATAGAGCCCTGACACGGTGACCCGTGCGTCCCAATAGATGATGGCGTCTTCCGCATGCCATCCGGGCATCCAGTCGATGCCCGCTTCCGGACTGTCGCTCAAAATCGTCAATCGGGGTATGCCTTCGAAGGCGCGGGCTGCAATGACCGCATGTTGAAGCGCTGCCGGAAGGCGAACCGTTTTCAGCGCGGTGTTGCGGAAGGCGTCGAAACCGATGGAGCGGAGACCCTCCGGTAGTACGACTTCTTGCAAGTTCGAAGCATCCTTGAACACGCGATGATCAATCCATCTCAATGTCGGAGGCAAAATGACCGTCTCGACCGTCTGGTTGCCTCTAAACGCATCTTCATCGATGCCTATGACGGGTGTTCCGTGGATGTGCGTGGGGAACACGAGATGCGTCGCCGCACCGGTGTAGCCGGTGACGACGATGGCGCCCTCTCCCTCATATAGTGTCGTGCGCGTTTCGAAGGCGTCATCGGCATCCTTGTCGTATCCCCAGATCACCGTATGGTCCTGAGGATTCCAATCCTCATGCCACGTTCCGGGTTGCGCTTCGGCGCCGGCGAGCAAGGTCAACGACGTCTCGGGGTCTTCGGAACGCACACCATATTCGCCGAAGTCTACGACACTGTTCGGCAAATAGAGGACGGCGTCGTATTGGAAAGAAAACGCCAAACCCTCGAGCGATTTCACCCCTTCAGGCAAAAAGAGCATGCGCAGTCCCGTCTTTTCAAAAGCGTCGGACAGAACGGTTTCAAGACGACTGTGAGCGGGAAAGACGAACGATGTCAAACTCGTCGTCCCCGCAAATGTCCGCGGAAAAATCGTTTCGACACGCGACGGAAAGACGACCTCCCTCAACGAGCGACAGTTCTCAAAAGCGCCTGCTTCGATTCTCATGACATCCGGTCCGAAATCGAAGGCGGTGAGTCCTGTGTTCTTGAACGCTTCCGAGCCGATGTGCGCAAGCCGAGGAGCCCAACCGAAGGCATTGAGTGGCGTTTCGGCAAACGCGCGTGAGCGAATGAATTGTAGTCGGCTGTCGCCCTCAAGGTGGACAAATCTCAAGGAATACGCTCTCTCAAAGGCGCTCTCGCCGATTTCCACCAACATCTCCGGCAACGTCACCTCTTGCGGGGTCAAATGGTTCTTGAATGCTTCGGGCGCGATTCTGCGAACCGGGAATCCCTCGAGCGTTTCCGGAATGACGAGGTGTCGCCAATAGTACATCGAACCGCCGGTGATGATGGCTTCGCCGTCGACGATCTCATAATCCCCTCCCCAGCGCCATTTCGCATGGAGCGTGATGTCTTCATAGACAGGAATCGAAGAGTCGAACGGTTGTGTCAAGAACGCGTCGCTGTACCACCCTTCGAAGAAGTATCCTTCCCTTTGTGTCCCCGGAAGCGCCAAGGACGTTCCATGCTCGACGCTACGCGCTTCAAGGGCGTCGCCGCCGTCGCTCACGAATGAAACCGTGTGGACGGGCGTATCGGTCAGTTGCTCGAAATCGATAAGTGGCGAGTAGTCCGTTTCGCCGGCATACTTCCACTCCAAGACTCCTTCTCGAACCCGCAACACGATTTCCCTTCCGTCCTCGCCTGCACGACCGACGACTTCGCCGACGTCACGTGTCGTTCCATCGGAAAAAACGAGGATGAGCCGACCGGTGACATCGATGTGAGCATCGGTGATGCCTACACCGTCTTCGCCACGGATGCTTTCCAGCCAATCTTCGTAGCTACCGGTGATGGATCCTTCCGCCACCCCCATGTCGTAAATGGCGGTCAATTGATGGAACAGGGGTGTTTCGACGAGGTGGATGACAACCATGGTAGAGAAAGCCTCATAATGGATGGTCACCGTATGGGTACCGACCTTGTTCAATGCGTCGAGATCTGTCGCCGACAACATCGACGGCGTGACTGAGACGGTGCGTGTCGAGCCATCTTCGTAAGTGAGAACGAGATCAAGGTCTTCAACGGAAAAATCCTCGAGAGGATAACTCGCTTCTAAGGTTTCTTCATCGATACGTACAGCGAGTAGTCGGACTTCCTCCTCGGGGTCGTCCCCGCAAGCGATGAAAAGACTGGTGACCAAGACGGTCAATAGACACAAAACGATTTTTTTCATGGGTATCTTTCCCTCCTTCTGGACATGCCCATGCACCCGCCTTGACACCGAAAAACAAAAACCCCATCGAAGACGCGGCTTTCGCCGGCTTCCATCGGGCTCATGGGGGTTGAAAACACGCAAGGTCTTGGGGAAGCTCCCGAGAATCACACCTCGGTGTCCATGATTCAATGAAGCTTCAGCATATGTGCATGTCATTTTACATTATAGCACGGATTCGTCCTTTTTGATAGCGTCAATCGATGAACCGGAACGCAAGCGGGGGACGGGGACGCCCCTTATCGTCATACGGCATGCATGAAACGTCGAAAGAAGAAAACGTGTCCAACGGGCTTCCCTCTCTTTTCGGATGCTTGATGCTCACACGGATTCGTTCCACGACTACGACAAAAACCGCTCCCGTTCCAGCGGATGTACAACCCGATGTCTTGGGAGCGGTTCAAGGTTTCGTGAAGAATGCCGTTATCGCGGCATGGCCCTACGTGTGTTGATCAAATCGACATGAAAGCCACGAAGATCAATCATTATCCGGATGAATAATCAAAATCCGCCCTTGGGGGAATTCATAGTCGTTCAAGTCTTCGAGGAACGTGATGAAGTCGATGAGCGCCGCATCCATCGTTCCGTATTCTGCGATCATCGGTCTGTCCGCCATGTGCGGATAGTTGTCTCCGCCTGCGGCGATGAAATCGTTGGTCGCGACGACGTAGACCGCATCGGGGTCGATGGGATCTCCATCATACATGACATCGGTGATACGGTCTTCGGCCAAGTTCAAGTCGATGGTGTAGCTGATGCCTGCGACGTGCGGGAACGAGCCGATTTCGTTGTCTCCCGTAAAGTCGGCCGTCACCGTTTCCAAAACTTCGATGATTTCGGCGCCGGTAAGTTCCTTGGTGACGACGATGTTTCCGAACGGCAACATGCTGATGACGTCGCCGAGCGTGATGTCTCCCGCTTCGAAGGAGTCGCGTATGCCGCCGCCGTTCGTGATCACGATATCCGCGCCACTGACGAACTGCATCGCATCCGTCAAGAGGTTGCCCGAGTTGGTTTCTTGTGTCCTGACATATTCGCGCGCACCTTCGATACGAACGTTCGTGAAGCCGACAACTTCATTCAAGAGTTCTTCTTGTGCCTCTTTGGCGGCGCTGATGTATTGGAGAATCGCCCAGTCTTGTCCAAGAAGTACGGCTTCTTCCGCGCCGATGGCATGCGCTTCAAGACTGATCACTTCGCCATCGACGACGATGATGTCGACATATCCAACGTATTTCAAGTATTCATGCGCACTGACGATGAGCGTGTCGTTGACCCATTCGTTCATGGCCGGCACATCGTGTGAATGGCCGTCGATGATCAGATGAATACCATCGACTTCAGTCGCGACGTCATGCGTCGTCACCAACGTATCTTCCGCAGTGCCGACGTGGGAGATGAGAATGACGACATCGACAAGGTCTTCGAGTTCCGAAACGACGATTTGGGCCTCATCGACCGGGTCTGTGAACACGAGTCCTTCGACATTGTCCGGATGGGTCTTGAAAACCGTTTCGGGCGAGGTCAATCCGAAAAAGCCGACATCGACACCGTCGATGTTATGAATCATGTACGGATTGAACAACCTTTCATCGTCTTTGTACACATTGGCGGACAAGAAGGGGAAATCGGCATAGTCTCTCAAAGTCAATAGGTGCTCATAGCCGAAGTTGAAGTCATGGTTTCCGGGAACGTGGTAATCGTATCCGACCATGTTCATCAAGTCCGCAATGGTGTGACCCATTTCCAAATTGGCGAACACCGTGCCGTGGAATGTGTCACCGGCATCGACGAGCAAGGTGTTCGGATTGCGCAGTTTCAACATCTCGACAACGGATTTGACATGCGCGAATCCCATGCTGCCTCTTCCCTCTTCAAAACGACCGTGTATGTCGTTGGTATGTGCGATGGTGATGTGTGTCGTCTTCTCCAATTGGGCTTTCAACGCTTCGAGCTCCAGTTTGAGCGCCTCGAACTCGTCATCGACACCGCTTTGCATGCCTTCGAGTAACGCGGTCAGTTCGTCGATTTCATCTTGCAAAGCCGCCATGTCGGCTTTCAAGTCGTCGACGGCTGATTGTACGTCATCGATTCCGTCCTTGATTTCATCGATGAAGTCGGTTTCCAAGCCGCATGATGTCAATGTGAACCCCGCCATGAAAAGCATCAGAACCATAAGTACACGTTTCATGCAATCCCT
>SLPE01000105.1 GCA_007132145.1 Candidatus Izemoplasma sp. | reverse complement strand
GATTTTCCGATGATGGCGTTCTTGACGAAACGGACGCCGTTCTTTTTCAAGTTGTCGACTTCGTGCGTGACGATGTCCTTGGGCAGTCGGAAATCGGGAATGCCGTATTTCAACACGCCGCCGTAGTCGTGTAACGCTTCGAAGACGGTCACGTCGTAGCCGAGTTTCCTAAGACTCGCGGCATTGGTCAACCCGGCGGGGCCGCTGCCGACAACGGCGATCTTGATGCCGTTGCTTTCAGGAACAGGACTGTCGGCGAGGTCCTTTTTCATGCCGTGGTCGCCGATGAAGCGTTCGAGTGCGCCGATGTTCACGGCTTCGCCCTTGATGCCGAGGATGCATGCGCCTTCGCATTGACTCTCCTGCGGACAGACGCGTCCGCAGATCGACGGCAAGATGTTGTCATCATAAATCGTATGGAATGCGTCGTCGAGTCTGCCGTCGAGCATTTGCTTGATGAAGGTCGGTATTTTTACGCCGACAGGACACGCGGGTACACATTTGGGGTTTTTGCAATCGATGCAACGCGACGCTTCCAACAGTGCCTCGTCATGGTTGTAGCCGAGGGCGACTTCATCGAAATTCGTGTTGCGGATGATCGGGTCCTGTTCGCGGACTTTCGTTCTCGGAATCTTCTTCATTTTTTCTTCAACCTCATATGGCAGGCATGTTCTTCTTTTTCGTAATAGGCTTGTCGGGCCATCAGTTCGTCGAAATCGACGTCGTCACCCGGAAAATCCGGACCGTCGATGCAGGCGAAACGTGTTTCTCCGCCGATACTGACGCGGCAGTTTCCGCACATTCCCGTACCGTCGATCATGATCGGGTTGAGCGATACGTCGACGGTTTTGTCGTACGCTTTCGCCATCAACGTCACATATTTCATCATGATGACCGGTCCGATGGCGACAACGTGCTCGATGGCGGGTTGATCTTCGAGCAACACCTTGAGCTGGTCCGTTACGAGACCCTTCAGTCCGAGACTGCCGTCATCGGTCGTGATGTGTACGGCATCGCAAAACGCTTCGTATTGTTCGCGGAGGATGACAAAATCCTTGGTCCGCCCGCCGATGACGACTTCGACCTTTGCGCCTTTTTCCTTGTACGCCTTGAGTTGTGGGAGGAGCGGGGCGGCGCCGACGCCTCCGGCGACACCGACGACGTGTGCGACGTCGTGGATGTGTGCGGCCTTGCCCAACGGGCCGACGAAATCGACAATCGAATCGCCGACGGCCTTCTCGCCGAGCAGTTGCGTCGTGTACCCGAGTTTTTGCACGATGATGACGACATCGTCGCCTTCGGTTCCGGCGATGGTCATCGGAACGCGTTCTCCGTCTTCCTCGACACGGAGGATGACGAAGTGTCCCGGCTCCGCGTTGAGTGCGACGAGCGGCGCCTCGATGTGCAAGATGTCGACATCGTTGTTAAGGGATTGTTTTTTTGTGATTTTGTACATCTTTTCACCTCTTCATGTAGGTTACAAAACAAAAAACGCTGTAAACGTCATTCCCATTATAACAAAAAAAACGGCGTCCGCACGTTTTTTTTTTTCATGAAGCGTCAAGGTCGATTCCGCAATAGGGGCACGCATCGTCGCTTTTGTAGATTCTCGCGTCGCATCCGGGGCAGAGTCGCGTTGTCGCCTCCATCCGCTTTCGGTCTTCTCGATAAAGGTGCAACGTATAGAAAACCTGGATGGTGAGCATCCAGCCTGCAACAATCACGAGCGCGACGATGATGAAGACGCTGAAAAGCGAACGGATGAAAAAGGCGGCGCCGAGTGAAGCGAGGATCCCGATGAAACCGATGAGCGTCGCCACACGCGCCCCCTTCGATTCAAACATCGAGAACAAGGACGGTTTCTCCTGGATTCTTCGTGAATTTCCTGCGGACGATGCGGCGATGCCGAATGCCGTTGGGGTCTTCAAGCAATCCTTTCAGCGCATCGCCTTTCGTATGGCCGTGGACAACGACGATTTCACGGCAATCGGCAGGCGCTTCATTGAGAAAGCGTTCCAATGTCCGTTTCGCTTCTGCGACGCCCATGCCGTGGAGGTCGATCGTCAATCGCATGTCTTTCACGTCTCCTCTTGTGGACGGCAACGCGGCTGCCGTCCGTGTTTCTTGATGTGCTTCTCGACGATGGCGTCGATCAGCTCCGGGTCCTTTTGCATTTTTTCGATGTCGGCTTCGTCGACGCCTTGGGAAAAGGGACAGCTTTTCAGACAGACGGCACAGTCGGTGCCGCTTCTGAACCACATCGCATGACATGTCTGGTCGTCCATTTTGTAGTGGGTCCGCCCGTTGACGATGCGCGGATGCGGTTTGATCGATTTCGATGGACAGTTCATGAGACAGAGGGCGCACCTTTTACAAAAAGCGGCGAGTGAAAAAAGACGGGGCGTATCGGGTTTCAGCGGGTAGGTCGTATAGACGGCGCCGATGCGTACCGCATTGCCGTACACGGGATGGACGAGATGGTTGGCCATGCCGATTTCGCCGAGACCCGCGTCCATGCCCAAGGGAACGAGCGGGCCCGGATAGTACGCTTCGCTTGCGAAGACGCTTTCGTACCCGCGTTTTTTGAACTCGATGGCCATCGCGGCGCCGATGCTCGCGATCGTCAAATACGCCTCTTCGGTGGCGAGCATGCCTTCAAGACGCGGTGAACAGTTCAAGCCGTCGCGGTCGATGCGGACGAGGAAGGCGATGGCGTAGGTGTAAGGAAGCGATACCGGTTGTCCGCGATTCTCAAGGCCGAGGGCTGTGCTCAGACCGCCGTGATGACTATAGTAGTGAGTTTCGTTGAGTTCGACGTAGCCGAGGGCGACGGCACCGGCTCGACGCATCGACGTCTTGGGCTCGACAAGGCTTTCAAAAGGGCGTCTCGTTGGGCCGAGTGGTGTCGCCTCAAGATGATCGTAAAGCGATGCGAGCGTGTTCGATTTGCGCTCGAGCAAGGCGAGCAGGCGGCGCAAGACGGCGCTGTCCTTTTTCGAGCGGGGGCGAAGCGTCTTGCCGCGGACGGCGTCATCCCCTTCGCGAAGGTGCGGCTTTTCACGGTAATAGTCTTCGTAGGCCTTCGTCCCCTTTTCGAGACGGACCCTTGAAAAGATCAAGTCCCGTTCGTCGTGACGTCGCTTCATGTCCGCGCCTTGGAATCGCCGGGTAGGAGCGCACCGGAATAGTCGTCTGCCATGAGTCGTTCGAGCGTATCGAGCGCCGCTTCCGTCAGTTCTTCTTCCGACGTTTCGCACATGCCGGCGACATGCGGGCTCATGACGACGTTTTCGAAATGGTGCAACGGATGTTTCGAAGGCGCTTTAGAGGTTTCGCCCTGTTTAGGGTAGTCGTACCAGACGTCGCTTGCGTAGCTTTTGAGGGTTTTCTTTTGCAAGGCTTCGTACAAGGCGTCTTCATCGACGATCGGACCGCGTCCGACGTTGACGAGGTGAGCGTGCGCCATGTTCGAGAGCACCTCGCTGTCAAAAGCATGGCGGGTCGAGGGCGTCAGCGGCGCGGCGATGAAGACGACGTCGCTTGCCGCGACGAGCGAGCGCAGGTCGGGATGACGGATCGCACCAGCGGGTTCCTTGCCGCGGTCGAGAAGATGGATTTCGACGTCGAAGGGCTCGAGCATCGCGGCGATGCAACGACCGATACGGCCGTATCCGAAGATGCCGATGCGCTTGCGGAACACACTTTCCCAAACGATGCGACCTTCGGTGCCGCGGCCGCTCCAATCACCGCGTCGGAGACGGTCGTGGTAGGGGATGACTTTCCCGAGCGTGGCGAAGAGGAGATGGATGGCCTTCTCCGCGACGTAGGGAGAATGGACGGTCGTGTTGAACAAGGCGATGCCTTCACGTTCGACCACGTCGAGGTCGATCGCGTCGAGCCCGGTGTAGGGCACGATGATCGCCCGTGTGTTCGCCTGGGCGTCTTCGGCTTTGAAGACGCCGCTAATGATGATGTCGGCCGCGGATTTCGCATCGACGATGCGGACGGCATCGCCGAAACGTTCCTTCATGCGTTCTCGATGTTTGTCATGGGAGGCGTAGACGTTCATGGAATCACCCTTTTTTGAAAACTCAAGCGCTTGTCGTCTTCGCTTCTTAAAAGGAGGAGCGAGGCTTTTTCCGAAAGTATATCGAAACTTCTCGCGGTGTAGAAGGAGACATGTGTCGGATCGCGTCGATACCACCAATCGAGGAAGGTCTCGTCTTCTTCCATCCTGAGACTCGTCATGACGGCGAGGATGCCCCCGTCTTCCAACAACGTGCAAAGACGCAGCGTTTCTTCGAGCGGATGGTGGAAGTGTTCGAACACTTCCGTCGCCGTAATCACATCGTAGCGCTTCTTGAAAACGGCGCGATCGGGATGGTAGATCGGGTCGTAATGGTCGGTCTTGAAGCCCCGACCCTTCAACAAGTCCTTGAGGATCGGACCGGGGCCGCTTCCGAAATCGAGTGCTCGCCCCGATACGACAAAAGGGTCGACCGCACGTCTCAAGAAACCGTCGAGCATGGCGACGTACCCTTCATTGTCGGGCGTATTCTCGTGTTGGTCGTACTGCTGTTTCTCGCTGACGGGATCTGGATGGAACCGCGACGGTTTCCGCGTGAATCCGCAACGGGTGCAGACGTCATAGCGGACCGCACTTCCTCCTAGGCGCAACATCGGATCTTCGAGCGTATAGACCGGCGCGTCGCAAACGGCGCACGTGTCAAGTGCGGAATCGTTTGCGCTCATGGTTCATCTGGTCGATCACGATGACGAGGAACAGATGGAGCAACGGTTTTTGCTCGGTCGTGACTTCGATTTCGTAGGCATCTCCGAAGGAAAACGTGCCGCGACGGATTTCGGCGACTTTCTTGTTTTCAAGATGCAAGGAGAACTGGTGTTTACGGATGACGCCGCCGAAGGTCACGGCCTTGTCTTCGACCGTCATCGTGTAATCCGGTCGGAACAGGCCCGCCGTCTTCGTAATGCGGGCGAGGATCTTGCCCTCTTCATCGTGGACGTGGTACAAACGGTTGAAATGCGGGGCGAAACGGCGGTGCAGTTTATAAAGGACCTCGTTGTTCATGTCCGTCATGACGAGTTCCCTCAATCCGAAAAGGAACCTTCCCTTGATGCGGAACAGCTCGCCTTGAGAGGCATCGCGGAGTTTGAAACTCCTATGACGGGCGAAATGTTCGAGTTTTACGTAAAACTTCACGACGGCACCTCCATTCGTAGTATAATGTCATTATACAGGATTTATCGTCTTTTTTGAACGATTTCACGATTTCACTTCTCACATGACCGACGATGAAGGGGGATTCCATGCATCCCGACAGACGTAAGCTCCATCACCACGCGCATGTCCGGCGTGAGCGCGACCATGTCCTTTACTGGATGCAACAGACGCAACGGGTGGAAGACAATTTCGCTTTGGATGAAGCGGTGGCGCTTGCCAATCGCGAAGGGTTGCCCTTGAAAGTGCTCTTCGTCCTGGACGCGTCTTTCAAAGATGCGAACGCTCG
>SLPE01000076.1 GCA_007132145.1 Candidatus Izemoplasma sp. | reverse complement strand
CCGTTTCGGCCGGTCGATGCGGTTATTGATGAGGACGGTGAGCGCCTTGCCTTCGACAAGCGGGTGCACCGAGAGTTTCGCGAAGGTTTCACGAATCGATTCGACGTCGTTCATCGCGAAGAGGTTGATGAACGTCGTTTCGTTCAATGTATGGCATGAAAGGTTTCCGATGTCCTTCGACGCCGTGCGCATGCCTTCGAGCGCCGATGCTTCATCCACGCCGAGGGTCGTCGCGACTGAAAGTGCGAGCGCGATGTTTTCGGGATGGGGGTCGATGCTCTCATCGCCCGCGAACGGCTGCGAAACGTGCATTGTCGCGCTCGCGGCTACGAGCGCCGATTCGAACGTTGTCCGGTCTTCGTCGCGGAGATGGACATGACCGCCTTTTGGAATCATGGATTCAAGGGTTTCGCGAATACCGCCGACATCTTCGGATGATTCCTCGAGATGGTCGGCGCGCATATTCGTGAAAACGACATGTCCGGCCCGCAACATCTTATGTTGTGACACTTCGGCGTATGCCTTGCGAATGGCCATCGACTCGATGACGAGGATGCGGGCTCCGTATTTTCTAGCGATGCGCATCATCCGGAGTTGTTCACGGATGTTCGCTTGTCCGTGTCTTCGCACCGGATGCTCGACACCATCGGGATCGATGAAGACCGGCAAGGTACCGGTGACTTTCGTGAACGTCGAGATGCCGTGATGGCGCAAAGCGGCGCCGATCAATCGCGTCACCGTCGTCTTTCCGCGGGTGCCGGCGACGTGGACGACATGGTCGAAAGAAGAGCGGAGCCGCCGGATGCGTATCGGCTCGAGCGCGATCAAGGCGAGGAAGAAGACACTCAAGGACAAGACGACGATTTCAAGCATGGTCGCGGTCGCTCACGAATCCTCCGGGTCGAGGAGGAAAGCGCCGATGCCTCTGTCGTAGACGGTGGTGAAATTCAAGTCGTTGTACTCGATATCGAAGAGACCGCGGCTGTAGTATTCGAGGTCGCCGGTCCATGTGCCTTGGAGACTGTTGTAGGCGTTGATCAGTTCCTTGAACGTCTGGATATGACGGGCGACGCGCTCATCGAGCGGCACGGCTTCCGAATGGTCGACTTCGAGGATGCCGAGCGCCGTCGCGCGTTCGTAGAACTTGTCGTAACCGTCGACAATCAACGATTCGCTCATCGCTCCGCGGATGCGGCCTTGCGAAGCGTTCGACGTTTCAGCGAGAAAAGGCAGGGTATTCGTATAGTCTCCGAGTTCGCGGTGTGTCAGACCGCGAAGGTTGCGCGGAGAGATCTCCAGTTTGATCGGTGCGAAGCGGTCGTCCCATATGCCCCAGAAAAGCTCGAGATTGAGATAAGTGCGTGAAGCGAGACCGGTCGCACGGACTTTTTCATGATAGATGAGCGCGTTGTTCACGGCGTACTCGGGAGAGGCTTCATGGAGGTCCAAGGTGATGATGATGTCCTTTTGACGGACGAACTCGGCGATCGCATGGGCGACGAGCTCCGTGTAGGTGCCGTTTTCCGTGCCCGGGAACGCCCGGTTGAGATTGCGGGTGTCGACCCCGGAGAGCGTCTGCCCCGATTGATGGATGTAGACTTCGGGAACCGGCCATTGGTCGACCGGATTCGTCCCTCTGGATCCGTACTTGAAGCGACGTTCGCCGAAGGGGGTCTCTATCGAATACCATTCGGGTGTCGCTTCTTGCGGATGCGACAGTGAAAACGCGCTGCGGTTCGTTTCGAGAATGATGTAGACGGTCCCGTGCTCGACGATGAGATTTTCCATCAGCACGACCGCAGCCACTTGTGAAGCGGGTTCGTTCGGATGGACGCCGCCGAGAACAAGGATGCTCGGCTCATCGGGATTCTGTGTACCGAGCACATAGATGTCGGCATCGCCGTACGTCCCTTCGAGCGGTTCGTAGTAATCGCTGAGTCGTTGGATGTCGACGACGCCGGGACCGGTGACGAAGACGGGATCGGTGTGGCGGAAGCGGTGATACTGGATGCCGGTGACGAGCGTCACCGCAAGGCTCAAAAACAAGTAGAACAGACTCAATTTGTGTTTCAAGACGGAAGTCTTGAACGCTTTCGGCGAAAAATCGGCGTTTTGCCAACGCGTCTTGATGCCATCGATGAATTTGGAAAATCCCTTTTTGATTCCGTTCATCATCTTTTTCATGTCATTTCACCAACAAAGCCCGCAGGATGAAGGTCGCGATCACCATCGCGGCCATCGCTTTTTCACCCTTGCTTTCGACTTTGAACAAGTTCCAGACGATGAGAATCAGAAACAAGAAAGTGATGATCTGGTAGAGCGGCGTCAAAATGTGCATGATCATGCGTCATCTCTCCTGTCGGTTATCTTATTTGAAGTTGTGGCCATCACCAATACATCCCCATCAGGATCATGTAGGCGAGGGTGACGACAATCGTGACGGCGATCGGGACGATCAATGTCTTGAGGATCTTGCCGTAGCCGTCGAGTTCGACGATGTGCGTCGAATGGAGCGCGACGACGGAAGGCGGAATGAAGTCTCCGACACCTGTGAACATCGACAAGGCGGCCGCGACGACGATTTCGTTGAGAAAGAGAAGGACGAGGACATAGGGGCCGCCGAACACGGAAGCCGAGCCGAGCGGAGAGAAGGCACCGACGGCGGGAATGAGCGTCAACGATCCTAGATAGAGGAGAATCGGGTGCTGACCCCATGTGACTTGTCCGAGTGCGAGGATGTTGTAGACGATATAGCCGCGTACGCCCGTCAACGTCATCGCCTGGATGAACATGCCGATTCCGACAAGGACCGCCATGACCGGTAAAGCTGTACGGACACCGTTTCTCGCCGACGTGACGATGTTGAACTTGCGACCGAGAAAAGCCTGAATCAAGGCGGGAATCAAGAAGACGAGAGGCAGTCCGATCGGCGGGAGCCATGTGGGGAAGACGTTGACGATGACCAACAAGACGATCAAGACGAGGATCGGGATGTACACGAAGGTGTTGACTTCGTCCTTGATCGCCATAGGAATCTTTTTCTTCACGTCTTCGATGTCGATTTTACCGACGTATCTACGCCCGAGGAACAAGACGCAGAAAATCGCGAGCGGGACCGTCAAGATAAGCAAGGGCAAGGTGAATCCTGTGTAAGGCATGTCGACGGTATCGGCGATGATCATGACGGGCAGATTGATTGGCGGGGCGATCATCCCGAAGATCGAACCGCAGACGACGATTCCCGCCGTCTTCGTCTTGGGAATGCCGAGTGCCAAGAGGGTCGGCGCCACGAGCGCCCCCGCACTGACGATCGACGTGACCGACGACCCGGTGATCATCGCCGGGAACATGATGATGATCATGAAGATGATGAGCAGTACGGTCGGAACGCGGTAGAGTTTTTCCACGGCGAGCACCGTGAACGATTCGAGCGCTCCCGAATCTGCGAAAAAGCGCATGAAAATCATCGCCGCGACGATCGTAAGCATCGGTTCGATGTAGGCGAACGACCCGTCGACGAGGTGTCGCGGGATTTGCAAGAATTGATCGGGTGCGGAAATGGCGCTGTATATGAAAATGCCGCCAAATGCGGATAGCATCATGGCCACGCCGATGGGTATTTTGAAATAGGCCGCTCCAATCAAAAAGATTCCTAGGATGACGATGAGATGCAGAAGTTCAATGTCCATAATGTCGTTTTCTCCTCAACACGTTCTGTCTATGGTTTATGTCCTGGACGTCCCTAGGTACGGACGCGGACCCGACGCCGACTGTTCGACAACAAACAATATGGTAAAATGGCGATTGTTAGTTGAACCATGTAACCCTTTACATCAAGTGATGGACAGTCATAACAAGTCGTATTATACAATATAAGAATGTCGTTGTGAAGGCATTCAGAAAATTTTCTCGAATTTTCGGGAAGCAGGCACGATGACGGATTCAGAAAACGCTTACATACACACATGTCTTCTCCTGACAATTATTGCATGCGTCGCCGTGTGGGCGTCACAAATGCGAATGGAGTCCCGATATGATACAATACTAGATGAAATGAAGATTGCCGGTGAAACCGTCCGGGTGGAGGCGAATGGTCTTGAAAAAAACGGTATTGCTCATGCTTTTTCTTGTTTTCTTATGGGTTTCTTCGTGTGAACAAGCACCATCACGAACCGAAGATGAAACGGTAGAGACCATGCTTCTCTCCCGGGTCTTCGACGATGTCGCCTCGGGAGAGAAAGTACACATCCGGGGCGTCGTCTATGCGATCGATGGGGAAGGGTTCTATGTCGCAGATGCGAGCGACCGTTTCATCTACGTGCGTAGCGACGAAACGGTGGTCGTCGGTAAGACGTATTTGATCGCCGGACGCTTGCACATCACGAATCAGCGACCCGAACTGCGGGACTCCCGCATACGGCTGGACGAGGTTCTTCTCGAAGCGCCGCTTGCGGAAGAATTGTCGCTAGGAGCTATCGCTGAGCTGTCAGCATCGACGGATGCCGGGAACTGGTATGCGCTGGTTCGCGTGAGTGCGACGCTACGCGAAGATCCTTCCGGACACTATCTTTCGACGGACACGGCGAGACTCGATTTTTCCCCATGGACCGACATGTCCCGCTTTGACGACGACACCGACAGTTTCGTCGAGATCGTCGGTCTTCTCATCCGCTACGACGGGGCTTGGCGATTGCATCATGATCATGTTTTCGACTACAATGTTTTGGACAATGCCGACAATGATGAAATTCGCATTGCGACGTTACTTGAAGAAATCGACGTCTTGATCGCCGCATTGCCAGAAATTCCGGATGTGGAAGATGCATCCGCTTTTCGCTTGATTCGTGATAAGCTCACGGAGCTTGAAGCGCTCGGTGGCGACCTTGAAGACCTTGTCGATTACGACGTGTTCCTCTCGCTTGAAGAAGCGTTCGAGCAGCGATGGATCGAAGCAAGCACGATTCACACGAGTCTGCTCGCCTTGCCCCATCCGGGGCCGGACAATCACGAAAGCGGCTGGTTGGTCGATTTTGCCAATCCGCAGCGTTGGAAAGACGATTATACGGGTCGTAGCGTCAACGGAGAAACTTTCGAGCCGTACAGGTTCTATGATGTCTCGCACAGTGCGCTCGATAGCCGGACACAGTTCATGCAATTCGATGTTTCGTACTTCCATTTCGAATCCGTGCGGGGATGGGTCGGCATATCGGATGAAAACTCGAATACGTCCTATCCTCTGGATTTCGTCATTACGGGCGATGGCGACATTCTCTTTGAAGCCACATTGAACCACGGAGAGGACGCCCATCAGTACATGCTCGACATTTCCGGCATCGAATGGATACGTTTCGAATGGTCGGCAAAGACTGTGAGTCCGAACGGATGGGCGAATCGCATCGTCATGACGGAACCGGTCTTCAGCCGCACACTCTCCCATCCGGTGAGTGAGACCCGCTTACGTGAAGGGACTCCCGAAGAAACGGTGCTCTATCACTTGGATACGGGTATTCCGGGACCGACGGTGTTCATCGTCGCCGGCATCCATGGAGACGAACGTGCGGGGTGGAAGGCGGCGCTCGACATGTTGGGATGGGATTTTAGCGCAGGAGTGGTTCATGTTTTGCCGCGTGCGCACAT
>SLPE01000145.1 GCA_007132145.1 Candidatus Izemoplasma sp. | reverse complement strand
CGCATCCGGGCGCGTTGGCCTAAAGGCTGGATCGTTCTCGCCGCCGTTTCGCTGGCTGTGCTGATCCTGTCCTATACCTTGTAGAGCAGGCCCGTTTCATGATAAACTTAAATGGCGAAAGCCTAAGGATTCGTTCATCGAAAATCGATCAGTCCGGACAGGAGTGAAGACATGGCCATCGAATTGAAAGATGTGACCAAATGGTATCAGAGCGGAGACGTCAAGACGACTGCGCTCAAACACGTGGATCTGACGATCAAAGACGGGGCATTCGTCGTCGTCTTGGGACCGAGCGGTTCGGGGAAGAGTACGCTCTTGAACGTGATGAGCGGTCTCGACACGTTGTCCGAAGGACGCATCACCATCGGCGACGACGTCATCAGCGAGATGTCGTCCAAGCAGTTGACGCTTTTCAGACGTAAGCATCTGGGGTTCGTCTTTCAGCAATACAACCTCTTGCAGACGCTCACCGTCAAGGAGAACGTCGACATCGGCGCGCATATCGCGCAGACGCCACTGTCTTCCGAAGACGTCCTGGAGCGGGTGCAACTGCAAGCGCACATGGACAAATACCCCTTTCAACTCTCCGGCGGCGAGCAACAACGCGTCTCGATCGCACGGGCGTTGGTCAAACAGCCGAAAATCCTCTTTTGCGACGAACCGACGGGCGCGCTCGACGAAACGACGGCCAAGGAGGTCTTGGGACTCCTGCAAAGACTCAATGAAACGTACGGCACGACGGTGTTGTTGATTACGCACAACCAGAGCATCGCCGAGCTGGCCGATTGTGTCGTCAAGTTGAACTCGGGTGAAGTCGTCGACGTCGTCGATCAAAAAGACAAACGTCGCGCCGAAGACATCCATTGGTGAGCACGATGTTTTCCAAACACGTCCTCCGCACTTTCAAGAAGAAGTGGTCCACCTTGCTCCTGCTCGGAGTCATCATCTTCTTGAGCAGTTTCATCTACACCGTCATCAGTTCGGCCGTGAACGGTCTCAGCGGTCCGGCTGAGCGTTTTTTCGAAGAGACCCGGCAAGAAGACGTCTCGATTTCCGTTTTGCCCTTTCTCGACAGCGAGTGGGACGCTTGCATTCCCGACGACGTCGCGACGATGGAAGCGCTGTATTTGCGCGATCGGGCGTGTCATCGAAGGCTCATCGACCTGCAAGTGTCGCTGTTCGAACACGGGTTCGACGATATCGCGTTCGAAGCGCGACTGTACAAGGACTTGCAGATCCGTCTTGACGACAGCCGGCATTCTTTGCGGGTTTTCAAGGATACACAACGCATCAACCGCGCCTTGATCGTCGACGGAGAGAAGCCGACCGCCGACGATGAAATAGCCATCGGCGCTCTCTATGCCGAAAACAACGGCTTGACCTTGAACGATACGCTCGACGTCATGGGAGAGACCTATACGATCACCGGATTCGTCCTGTTTCCGGATTACAATTTGCCGATCATCGACCACCCCTTCCTTTTCGACAGTCGCTACCAGGCGCTCGGCTTGATGGACGAGGCCGCCTTCGATGCGTTGCCGCTCGCGCCGGCGTATTCGATTGCCGGCGTCTTTTTGAGCGACGAGGCGAAAACGCGCTTCGTCGACGATTTCGAAACGTATGAACTCTTCCACTATGCGACCTACATCCTCACCGAAAACAACATCCGTAGCGGCGCGATTTACGGGGAAATCGCCGGAAGCACGGCGATGGGCGTCTTCTTGAGCGTCATGATCGCCTTGATCGGCATCATCATCGTCGGCATGGTCATGAGCAAGACCTTGAACAAGGAACGTGGCGCCATCGGCGTTTTGAAGGCGCTCGGTGTCAAGGACGCGGAGATTCGCACACCCTACCTCGTCTTCCTCGCCGTGTTCACGCTGGCGTTTCTCACGGCGGGTTATGTCGTGGGCTTCGCCTTCGCCCCGGCGATGCGCGACCTTTTCCTGACGTTCTATCTCCTCCCGGAGGATGCGATTCCTTTCAGCGCGGTCGACGTCGCGGTGGCGATCGTCGTCCCCTTCGTCGTGATCATGGGGCTGTCCTGGTGGATCATCGCGCGCTTGCTCGCCGAGGATGCCTTCCATCTCTTGCGTCCTAAACTCGCGGAGGTCAAACCGGCGCGTTTCAAACGGATGCAAGCCTTGTTCGAGAAATTCGGCGTCTTGACGCGCTTTCAGTTGAAACAACTGGTCCGCTCGCCGGCGAAAGTGGCGGCTTACGTCATCGGCATCTTCTTGGCGATCTACGCCGTCTTCCTCGGCTTCAGCATGCTCGACGTCTTCGAGCGGACGTTGCCGGCCTATTACGATTCGATCGACGTCAAAGAGACGGGTTTTTGCGACCCGCTCGCGCCTTGCGACGCCACGGGCGGTGAGGGCGTGATTCAACTCGATGTCTTCGTCGACGACGAAAGGGCGCTGTTGATCGGGCTCGATGCCGATACGCAACGTCATCCGCTCGAAGACCGGCGCGGACGCGATTTGCGTGAGCGGCTCTCGGAAGGGCTCGTCATATCGAAGAGTTTCCAGGATTTGACGAATGTGCGTGTCGGCGACGTGTTGCGCGTCGAGTTCCTCGACACCCGTTTCGAACGCGAGGTCGTCGCCGTCGCCGACGTCTATCCCGGCGCCTATGTCTTCACCGAGCGTGAAGCGCTCGCATTGGAGATCGGCGCGGATGCGGACTATTTCAATGTCGTCTATGCGTCGGAGGCGCTCGATGAAGCGGATTTCGTCAAAGTGCTCCGTACGGACGTCATCCTCGAACAGACGGCGATGATGAACGATCTCGTGCAAGTCATGATGTATGTCATCATCGGGGGTGCGTTCTTGATCGGCGTCATCGTCATCTACATCTTGAGCGTCTTGAGCGTCGAAGAGCAGTTTTACAACATCAGTCTGCTCAAAGTCGTCGGTTACGAGAATGCCGAGATCCATACGATGATGTTGGGCGGGTACTTGAAACTCAATGCGCTCGTGTTTCTTTTGAGCGTTCCGCTCGGGTTCGTCAGTACGATGGTCCTCAAACGGATATTCATCGACGTCTATGACTACATGATGCCGTTGCGTCTTCTCTGGTGGCACATCTTGCTCACGCTCGCGATGTTCATCGCGACGTATGTGCTCGGCAATTTGCGGGCCAAACGGAGCGTCGACACCGTCTCCTTGCAAGAAGCGCTCAAAGTGTATCAGGGGTGAGAGGACGTCGCATGATGACTGAAGCTGCGCAAAGCATCGTGATACGACCCGCGGATGTGCGAGACGCCGATGCGATCGGTCACGTCCACTACTACAGTTGGATCGAGACCTATACGGACTATTTTTCCGACGACGTCATGCGTGGCCGTTCCTTGGAACGGTCGGTCGAGATGGCAAAAACCGTTCATGCACACAGTTTCGTCGCCGTCGTCGACCAGAGGGTCGTCGCCTTTGCGACGTATGGACCTTCAAGGGATGAGGACCTTCCCGATGCCGCCGAGATCAGAGCCGTCTACGTCCTCGAGCCCTTTCAAGGACGCGGCATCGGCAAACGGCTGATGTCGGCTTGTTATGAGGCGCTTTCGTGTCGTGACCCTTTCATCGTCTGGGTACTCGAGCTGAACAAGAAGACCGTCGATTTCTATTCGGCGCAAGGGTTCGTGAAAGACGGACGGAAGAAGACGCTTTATGAAAGGACGATCATCAGGATGGTCAAGAAGGCCGAATAGAAGTAAGGGACGACTGAACGGGAGAGATGATTCCGTAAAAGGTGTCCCTTTGTGGATGAAACGACACCCATGCAAGAATAACGGATTTCCGGATGTGAGCAAACGTGAGAAAGTACCGCATCCCTTCTGATTACGGCCATGCTCATGCCATGCGCTCGACATGTCTGAAACGGAGGGTTCGGTGGCCCCGGTTCATCGTCGTCGCTTGTGAAGGATTCACTCGGGAAGGCCATACGATTGCTTCTATGGATGCACGCGTGGTATACTGTACGGGAAAACGACGCGCGAGGTCATGCGCGATTCAAGTGGGTTAGACGGTTTTGACAATCGCGCGACGCCTTTGACCCCGACGTCTCGATATGTGGTGATGACATGAGTACGATAGGATCGAACATACGTGCATACAGGAAAAAGGCCGGGATGACCCAAGCACAACTCGCGAAGAAGTTGGGCTATGTCGACTCGACGATTTCCCATTGGGAAAAAGGGGATCGTAGAGTCGGTCCGGATGAACTGCAAAAGATCGCGGACGTGTTCGGCATCGGGATCGAATGCCTGTTGGATCGGACCGAGCGTAAATGGAAACACCGCGGCGGTATCCACAAAATCGTCGATGTCCGGTCGTTCAAAGATGAAATCAAACCGAAGCAGATGGTGTACAAGTTCATCGTGGCATCGGCTTTTTTGGCCGGTGCTTTGATACTCGAACCCGTAAACATGTGGTATATGGGCGCCGTGTTCCTGATCGGCTCGCTCATCCTTCTCATCGATGTCATCGCCATCGTCGTACACCATAAGACCGTGGTCTCGTATGTCGTCGATGCCTACGAGACGGTCACGTTCGCCAAAAAGGCGGACCCGCCGCGCGTGCCGGGGCATCGGTTCGCGCTCGCCGGCCGTTACGGGCTGTTCTTGTTCATGGGGGTCTTCGTCTATTCGTTGTTTTTCGCCGTCATCCACAACGTCGGCGTCGAAACCTACCTTCCACCCTATTTCGTGTTTTTCATGCTCGTGTTCATCGGCCTTGTCCTCGCCGCCGGTGTGCTCGAGGTGAAACGGTGGCATCGTGCGAAGCGCATCGCGCACAAGGACTTCAAGTATCGCGCCGATCTCGTCGTCCACAAGTGCATGAACGTCTTGTCCATGCTTGCATACGTATACATGTACTTGGGTACTCATTACTACCAAGACCTCCTCGACGATTGGCTCGTTTGGTTCTTTCGGGTGTCGGCGCCGCTACTCGTGATCTTCTCACACGAGCTCCATGTCCGAAAACTGCGTCATCTATCGGAATACGGTCTGGTTTTGGAGTAGCCCTCGAATCTTGACGAAATGTGGAATCCCTTGACGAACGGGGGGTTCCCCTTTTTTTATGCGCTTTCGACGACTACAATCGAGGCGTGTAAAAGGGGCGTAAGTATTAGATACTGCGCACATCCGGCGTTCGGAGGAGGGAGAGGACATGTTCATGACATACGCCTTACAAGGGGAGCGGATGGTCCATGTCGATGCGGTCGCAACGGGAAAGGCGTGCGGTTGCGTTTGTCCGCATTGTGGCGCGGCGCTCGTCGCGAAGAACCGGGGTGACACGAAGGAACACCATTTCGCGCACGGTTCGAAGCGAGGGTGCGCTCACGGGGTTGCGACGATGACTCGACGGTTGCTCAAAGAAGCGCTTTCGAAGCATCGGAAGATGCGGTTGCCCGAACACTCGGCATGTATCGACGGGCGGATGACGCACTGGATCATCCGTGAAAGCGAAGTCGTCGACATCGAGCGTGTGCGCTTCGAAGAGAACTCCGTCGGTGATATTGCGGACATCGTCGTCGAATTGAAGGACAAAGCACCGTTACGCCTTTGCATCAAGCACGAGAAACGACTCGATAGCCGACGTCGCGAGCGGATCGAAGCGAAGGGATACGACGCGGTCGAAGT
>SLPE01000211.1 GCA_007132145.1 Candidatus Izemoplasma sp. | reverse complement strand
TTGAAAACCTACAAACAAGTCGTCGTCGAAGAAGAAGACGTGACCGAAAGTCCATAAAACGAAAGCCGGCTCGAAGGGTCGGCTTTTTTTACGGATTTCGCCTTGTGATCATCAAGAATTGGATAGCGCTTTTTTCGTTCGGAAGCCTCTTTTTTCACATTGACGAAAAAAACAACCTAAAACACTGAGGCGTGTACGCAAACAAGCATTATGGTTTATAATGATGTAGGGTGGAAACCGCTATGGAAAGAAAAAAACGAATCGGCCTCGGTCTCATGAGCGGAACGTCGATGGACGGCATCGACGTCGTCGTTGCCGGTATTTCGGGACAATGCACGGATATTCGCCTCGAGAGCATCGCGCATGCCACATTTCCTTACAACGATCAAGTCGCGGCCCGAATCCGCGACATATCGAGCGGACGCTCCGTGAACGTACATGAACTCGCCGAACTCGATTTCGCCGTCGGAGAGGCGTTTGCCGAAGCGGCCTTACGCCTCGTCGAGTCGATTCGACTGCCGATTGAGCGCATAGACTTCATCGCTTCACACGGACAAACCGTCCACCATCACGAACGTTCACGAGGAGAAACGGCTTCGAGCATGCAACTCGGTGAAGCTTCGGTCATCGCCGAACGACTCGGAGCATGCGTCGTTTCCGATTTCCGACGTGCCGACATCGCCGCCGGAGGAGAAGGGGCGCCACTCGTCCCTTACGCCGACTACGTCGTCTTCGCCGATGCGACGAAGACCCGTGTGATTCACAACATCGGCGGCATTTCCAACATCACTGTCTTGCCGGCGGGCGGCGCGCTTGAAGACGTAGGCGCTTTCGACACCGGTCCGGGAAACATGATGATCGACATCGCCATGCGGACGTTGTATCGGGAGCCGTTCGACCGTGACGGCAACATCGCGGCACAAGGCGAGGTCGACCGCTCGATGCTAAAGACGTTGATGGAGGACCCCTATTTCGACGTTGCGCCTCCGAAATCGACCGGACATGCCCGTTTCGGAGAGACGGCCGTGCATCGTTTGCTTGAAGCCTATCCGCGATCGGCGCCTGCCGACGTCATCGCCACATTGACACAGTTCACGGTCGAAAGCGTCGTCAAGGGCTATCGACGGTTCGTATCCGCTGAAACTCCCGCAAAAGAATGGATCCTTTGCGGCGGTGGCGTCAAGAACAAGACGATGAGAAGCCGCTTGGAAGAGGCGCTCGCCGATATCGCATTTTCGACCGTCGACGCCTATGGCATCGACAGCGATGCGAAAGAGGCGTTGGCGTTTGTCGTTTTGGGGCACGAAACCCTCAACGGCGTGCCCGCCAACGTGCCGAGCGCGACCGGCGCGAAGCGTAGGGTCGTCCTCGGCAAGATCACGCCTTATGTCAAAGACGGGAGACGCGCATGAAACGGATCATCGCCTATGACGGCGGCGGGACGAAGACACAGGCGGCCGCCTACGACGGTCTCGGAAACAGACTATTTGAAAAAACGACGACCGGCAGCAACTACCTGTCCGTGAAGACCGACGGTTTCAAAGCCGTTATCGGTTCTTTGTTCCACGACATATTGAAAACCTTGGATTGGCGTGTTTCCGATGTCGATTTCATCGTCCTCGGGCTTTCCGGAGCGGACAATGAGAAAGAACACGCGTTGCTCGAATCCTTGTGCTCGGACGTGTTCGGGGACATCCCGTTCCGTGTAGTCAACGACGCCTGGATCGTTTTGCGCAGCGGTCTCAAAAACAGCTTCGGTGCGACGGCGATTTCCGGAACCGGCACCAATTCCGCGGCACTCGCACCAAATGGCGAACGCGCCATTCTCAGAAGTTACGGTTATACGAGCGGGACGTACGGCGGCGGGCTAGACATCGCCCGCGAAGCGTTGCATCACGCCTTCAGGGCCGATGAACGCTCGGGGCCGATGAGCGCTCTGCTCGAGCGGATTCCCCGCACGCTCGGATTATCCGACATCGACGCCGTCGCACAACGTCTTCACCCCGACAGCGGACTGACGCGCGAAGATTACGGAAACATCACCGCGCTCGTCATGGATGTCGCTTGTGAAGGCGACGCCGTCGCACTCGGCATTCTCGAACGCATCGGTCGCTCGATCGGCGAGCAGACCGCCGGCGTCATCCTCAGGGTCGGCATCGAAGACGCTGCCGTCCCCGTCGTCATCGGCGGGAAAGTGTTCACGGGCAAGTGTCCGGTGTTGATCGAGCATATGATGGAAGCGATTCACCAGGTCTGTCCGAGCGCGTATCTCGTGCGCCCGCCCTATCCGCCGGTGACCGGCGCCTATTTGATGGCGCTCGACGCCTTGGGCATCGAACAGACGGACCTTATTGAAGACAATCTCGTGAAAGGAGGAGTTCGACATGGCTAAAGGACTCGTGATCGCCGTCATCGGCGGCGGTTCCTCGTACACACCGGAACTCATCGAAGGATTGCTTGCGCACCCTCGAACCTTTCCGGTCGCGCAAATCCGGCTCCTGGACGTCGAAGCCGGTCGGACCCAGCAATCGATCATCGCATCTCTTGCGAGAAGGATGGTCGACGCGTCCGCGCTCCCGATACGCATCATCGAGACGTTGAATCGGGATGAAGCGCTTACGGATGCGGATTTCGTCATTACGCAATTCCGCGTCGGCCGGATGCCGGCACGTCTGCTCGACGAGACCATTCCCGCCCGCAACGGCATGCTCGGTCAAGAAACGGTCGGCATCGGCGGATTGTTCAAGGCGTTGCGGACGGTTCCGGTCGTCTTCGACATCATCGAAGACATGAAACGCCTGTGTCCAGAGGCTTGGTTGATCAATTTCACCAACCCTGCTGGCATCGTTTCCGAAGCCGTTTTCCGGTATGGCGATTTTTCCCGTTTCGTCGGTGTCTGCAACGTGCCCGTCCACGTGACGCACCATCTCGCCGAGAAAGCGTCGCTCAACGTGAACGCGATCACGCCGATTTTTGCCGGACTCAACCACCTGTCCTATGTCTTACACGTCTACCACGGCAAGAACGACGTGTTCGAAGCCGTCCGCGCTTCGCTCGGCGACATGAACATGAGCATGGCGAACATCGAACCCCTCGTCTATACCAAGGCGTTCATCGAACACCTTGAAGCCATTCCCGGACCTTATCAGCGGTACTATTGTTTTCATGAAGAGATGCTCGAAGCCTCCCTTGAGGCGTACCGTGCTTCCAACACCCGTGCGGCGGTCGTCGCGGACATCGAGAAGACGCTCTTCGAACGTTACAAAGACCCGCAACTCACCGAGAAACCGGAAGAACTCGCCCGCCGTGGCGGTGCGCATTACAGCACCGCGGCTTGCGGCTTGATGCGAGCGCTCCACAACGATGCACGCGTCCATCAGACCGTCATCGCGCCCAACGAAGGACAACTCGAGGATCTGCCCGACGGCGCCGCCATCGAAGTGACCGCGAGAATCACCAAGGACGGCCCCGTTCCGGTGCGCATCGGTCGTTTACCTCTCGCCGTGAGAGGACTCGTCCAACAGATGAAGGCGTTCGAGCAGATGCTCGCGGACGCCATCTACGAACGCGATTTGCAAAAAGCGCTTTCGGCTTGGCACGTCCATCCGTTGTCGTTTTCGATCCGACGCGGCGAGCAGGTCTTCAAGGAACTGCGAGAAGCGCACCGTGCGTATCTCGATCCCTATTACGGAGGCACGACATGATATTGACACGATGGCTCGACAAGGACACACCGCTCACCTACCGCGACAGCGACGTACCGATCGACATTCCCCGACACTACATCGAAAAACGGTTTCGAGCCCTGTGGGTGTCCAACGTCGTCAACATCGACATGCCGACGACGGAAGACGTCAAGGCGTATCGCCGGCGCATGGAAGAAATCGTCACTGTATGCAAAGCGTACCATCTCAACGCGATCTTCTTCCAGGTGCGGACGACCAACGATGCCTTCTATGCATCGAAACACAACCCCTACAGCCGCTATCTCACCGGAAAAGAAGGCGTTGCGCCGCCTTTTGACGTCGTTGCCGAGATGATTTCGATGTGCAAGGCCGCCGGCATCGAGTTCCATGCCTGGATGAATCCCTACCGGGTATCGATGGCGGGAAGCGGCGGAAAGGCCGACTATTTGAAAACGTGCGACGACTTGAATTATGCGAAACGCCATCCTCAAGACGTCTTGCAAGATGCCAAAGGCCAATGCATTCTCAATCCCGCGAAAGCGTCGGTCAAGCGGTTCATCATCGATACGGTCGTCGAACTCGCGAGCGAGTACGACATCGACGGCATCCATTTCGACGATTATTTCTATCCGTATGCCGGATTCGACGAAGCGGATGACGACCGCGCCGATTTCGAAGCGCGAGAAGACAAGACGCTGTCACTCGATGCATTCCGGCGGGCGAACGTCGACGCGTTGATGGCCGCAATCGGCAAGCGACTCAAGGCGATTCGCGCGAGCTTGCGATACGGCATCAGTCCTTTCGGCATTTGGCGGACGAAGCAACATGACCCGCGAGGGGCGAACGTCCATCCGGATTGTTTCGAGAGTTATGACAGACAGTATGCCGACTCGTTGAAATGGGTGGAAGAAGGATTCGTCGACTACATCGTGCCCCAGTTGTACTGGCCGTTCGAACACGAGCGGGCACCGTTCGCCGACCTTTGTCGCTGGTGGGCCGATGTGTGCGAAGGACGCGACGTCGACCTCTACATCGGACACGGCGCCTATCGGCTAGGCGGCGAAGGTCCTTTCGAGAACCCGCTCGAAATCGTCAATCAAGTCAAATACGCCAATGCACGAGACGTCGTGAAAGGCAATGTCTTCTTCACATTCAAGACGTTTGTCGATGAACAGGAATCCCGAGAGGGAATGCAAGCTTTGAAAGATTTATTGACTAGGAGGAAACACGATGAAACCAGCTGTTAAAACACTTTTGTCAGTCGCGATGATCTTCGTTTTCGCCTTCGCTTTCGGCGGGTTGAGGATCTGCGGAGGCAACACCCCGCTCGAACCGCTCACGAGAGGGGCTTCGACGATTCGCCATTTCGGGACGCAAGACCCGGTGATGATTCCCGTCGACTATGAAGAAAAGGATTACGAGTTGCGCGGCGTCTGGATCGCGACCGTGTTCCAGCTGAACATGCCCCTACACCAGAACGAAGCGCAATACAAAGCCGCCTTCAGCGAAGTCATCGACCGTGTGGTCGATGCGAACATGAACGCGGTGTTCTTTCAAGTCCGCCCGATGAACGACGCCTTCTACGATTCGGAGCTTGCGCCGTTCAGCCGCTATTTGACCGGAAGCGAGGGGACGGATCCCGGTTGGGACGTCATGGAATATCTCGTCGAGTACAGTCACAGCCGCGGCATCGAGTTCCATGCCTGGCTCAATCCCTACCGGGTCGGAAATTCGTCGTTGAGCAAATCGGCGTTCCTCAATACGCTGCATCCCGACAATTTCGCCCGACAAAATCCCGATCTCGTCATCGCCGGCCATGAAGCGAACGGTCTCCATCCCTACATCCTCAACCCCGGGGAACCGGCGGTGCGGACATACATCCGCGCCGTCATCGATGAACTGGTCACGCTCTACGATGTGGACGGTGTGCACTTCGACGATTACTTCTATCCCTATTCCGG
>SLPE01000192.1 GCA_007132145.1 Candidatus Izemoplasma sp. | reverse complement strand
GTAGTTTTTATAGAACTGGGTGATACAGTTAAAACGGTCGTCTTCCCGGCGCCGTTAGGTCCGATGAGACCGACGATCTCTCCTTCATGAACATGGAAACTCAACGCGTCCACGGCTTTCAATCCGGTGAAGTACATCGTGACGTCCTGCAGTTCGAGCAACGGTTTCTTGACGTTGTTTTCTTGCGTGTCACTTTTCATCGGACTTCACCTGCTTCCTCGCGAGTTTGACGCGCAGTTTCAATAGCCATTTCTTGATGTCGATCCAAATGTAGACGAGCCCGTTCGGATAGAAGAGGATGACGAAGATGATCAACAATCCGCCGACGATCCAGTAGTTGGCGAGAAACGCCAGGAAGATTCTCGGAAACGCATAAATCATGAATGCGCCCAAGACCGTTCCGGGGATCGACTTGATGCCGCCGACGACGACGACGGCGACGATGGTCAGACTGATCATCAAATCCCAACGGTTGTTCGCAGCGCTTTGGTTCCAGACGGTGAACATGATGCCGGCGAGCGCGGCGAAGACCGTCGCGATGACAAAGCTCATGACCCGGTATTTCACGATGTCGATGCCCATCGCCTTGGCGGCGTTGTGCGAACGGCTCATCGCCATGAACGCGCGGCCGGTGCGACTCTTGACGATGTTGTGGACGATGATCATCGTCGCGACGAGCGTCACGACGAGTATGATGAACAGCCAGTACCGGTCGAATCCGAGTTGATACGGACGACTCTGGCTGAGTTCAAGACTGCCTCCGAACAATCGCAACGCTCCGAGTCGGATGCCGACAGTGCCTCCGAACACCGAAGGGACCGAGGTGAAGACCGTATGGAAGATTTGCGCCACGAATAGCGTGGTGATGGCGAGATAGATGCCTTGAACCCGCAACGAAATGAATCCGACAATCGCCCCCAAAACCCCGGAAACGACCAAGATGATGATGACTGCGACGATGAAGGGGAGTCCTGTCCGGTCGGTGAAGGGTAAGGGGACATCGTTCATGAGGATGATGAGTCCGAGTGCGCCGATGCCCATGAATCCGGCGGTCGCAAGTGATATGAGTCCGCTGAATCCGAGCAACAGATTGATGCCGAGGGCGGCGATGGCGTAGATGACCATCATCGCCAAATAGGAGTTCGAGAGCAAACCCCCGGGAATCACCGGGGTGTAGGGCGCGAGGAACAACACCGCGAGCAAGACGCCCAACAAGATGTATTGCAGGGGCGGATGGTTTTTCAGGAAGGTCGTCACCTGTTTGATGTCCGGACGTTTCTTTTGTCTGTCTTCAGCCATGGCTCACACCTTCTCCGCCGGAGCTTTGCCGAAAATTCCGTAGGGTTTGAAATACAAGAAAACAAGGATTGCGACCCAGACGATGGTGTTGTCCCATGTGTCGCTGACGTACGTGTAAAGAGCGTAGCGCATGAACGCGATGATGACCGCGGCGATGATCGGTCCGTGGAATGTCTGGAATCCTCCGAAAGTCGCCGCGAAGAACGCGGTGACCTGGATGGTGACCAGCATGTCGACGCGGATGGCGCTCTGTCCGACCATCAACCCCGCGATCGTTCCCATCGCGGCGGCGAAAGCCCATGACATCATCGTCACGGTGTTGGTCGGTACGCCCATGAGGCGCGCCGTTTGTGTATCGGATGCGGTGACGCGCGTCGCAAGTCCCCAACGCGTCTTTTGAATGAACAAGAAGATGGCCGTCATGAGCACGAGCGTCAACGAAATGAAGAAGATGACGTTGTAAGACACCGTGGCTCCGAAGAGACCGAGATGCCCGCTGAAGTAACTCGGCGTCAAAGAACGGTAGCCTTGCGCGCCGTAGACCATGGGAATCAGCCCGACGATGAACAGGATCAGTCCGAGTGTGATGATCTGTTTGGACAGGGGATTGTTTCCGACGCGGCGGATGATGACGAGGTCGACAAGAAGTCCGATGATGAATCCGAACACGATGGCGAGAAGCGAGGCGACCCAAATGCTGTCGATGACGCCGATGCCCGTCCCTCTCGTCTGCATGAGCCAAGCCGCGAAATAGGCGCCGAGCGTCCCGATGGACCCTTGCGCGAAGTTCGTCGTCTTGCTCGTACGGAAGATGAGCACGATGCCGAGCGTCGCCAAGGCGACGATGCTTCCGAAACGGAGACTGTTGAAAACGAGGTCGATGAACGTACTCATCGGATGTTCCCCCATTCGATGATGGATGCGCCCCACACATAGCCGATGCCGGCGGCAATGAGGCAGACGACGGAGCCGTCTTGTACTTTGCCTTGTTCAAGCGCCCTGTGCAAGGATAGGATCTGGTCGATCTGGCCGATATGTCCGACGTCTTCGAGATAAATGGTCTGCTCGGGTGTCAATCCGAGCGCGTCGAGCATCCCGAGATGGCCGGAGCGTTTGATGTGGAGAATCGCGAGATAGTCGATATCTTCACGGCGTAAAGACGACTTTTCCAACGCTTTGTCGATGCACGTGAACCAGTTGTCGACCGAGACTTCATTCAATCTTTCCTTCATGCGGGTCGGATCCATGAGTCTCAAGGATTTATAGGCTTCATCGACATTGTCGGCCGTAATCGGATGTTTCGTGCCGCCGATTTCGACGCCCGCGGTCCTCGATAGCGTGCCGTCGGCGATGATGTGGGAGCCGAGAAGGGCGTTCTTGCCGTAGTTCTTCTTGAGAATGATTGCGCCCGCGCCCGCGGAGAGGTTGTACATCATCGACATGTGCTTGTCCGTGAAGTCGACGAAATCGCCGTTGCGGTAGCCGCCGACGATCATGATCGTACCGATGTCGTCGTCGGCGACCATCATGTCCTTGGCGATCTTGAACGCGGAAACCCCTGTCGAACATCGGTTCTGGATATCGATGCCCCAAGCGTTTTTCGCGCCGATTTCCCCTTGGACGTACAGTGCTGAAGTCGTTAACGGATATTCTTTCCACTCTTCGCCGATATCGAGGATGACGTCGATCGACAACGGGTCGATGCCGGTTTTATCCAAAGCGTCTTTTGCGGCCTTGACGGCCATTTCCTGCGTGCCGTCTTCTTCGCCGGCGACATGGATCTCGCGGATGCCGAGTTTTTCAATGACGGCTTCTTCGGTCCATACGCCTCGGGTTTTCGACGCGATTTCAGCCGCCGTCATTTTTTGTTTAGGTAAATAGATGCCGGTCCCTACAACACCGACATGGTCGGATCTGGACATGGTATCACTCCCGGTCGATGGTGTTAGAGTCTCATGCCTCCGTTGACACTGAGGACATGTCCGGTCACGTAACTCGATTCGTCGCTTGCGAGATAGAGCGCCGCATCGGCGACTTCTCCCGGTTCGCCGAGCCGCTTGAGCATCGTCATGGCGGCGAATTGCTTCAAGAGGTCTTCGGGAACGGTCTTGAGGATGTCCGTCATGATGTAGCCGGGTGCGATGGCGTTGACACGAACGGGAACCCCTTTACGGGCGAACTCTTTCGCCCAAGTCTTCGCGAGCCCGATGACGCCCGCTTTCGTCGCGGCATAGTTCGCTTGACCGATGTTGCCGTATTCACCGACGACGCTGGAGATGTTGACGATGGACCCGCCGCCTTCTTGTTCCATGTGCGGTCCGATATGGCGCGTCAAGTTGAAGACGCCCTTGAGGTTGACATTCATCACGAGGTCCCATTGCTCATCGCTCATCTTTCGGGTCATTGCATCGCGGGTGATGCCGGCGTTGTTGATGAGGATGTCGATGCGCCCGTGTTTTTCCACGGTTTCCTCGAAAAAGGTCTTGCACGCTTCGGCGTCGGTCACATCGAGGACCTTGCCGATGACGTTGCCTTTTTCGTATTTGAGGTCTTGCATGTCGACGGCGATGACGGTTGCGCCTTCATCGGCGAACCGTTCCGCCATGGCTTGTCCGAGTCCTTGTGCACCGCCGGTGACGACGGCTGTCTTTCCTTTCAAACGCATGGGATTTCAGCTCCTTTTCAGTATGAGCGCGGTGCCCATGCCGCCACCGATGCAAAGCGAGGCGAGGCCATAGGTCGATCCGCGTTTTTGCATTTCATGGATCAAGGTGACGGCGATGCGGTTTCCGCTGGCGCCGACCGGATGCCCGAGGGCGATGGCGCCCCCGTTGACGTTCGTTTTTTCCATCATCGTCTCGGGCGATACGCCAAAGACTTCCTTCAAGCCTTCGAAGACGCCTAGACTTTGCGCAGCGAACGCTTCGTTGAGTTCGAACAGTTCGATGTCGTCGAAAGAGATGCCGGCGTTCTCGAGTGCAGCCTCGATCGCGGGTACGGGCCCGAGTCCCATCGTCGCGGGATCGACGCCTCCTTGACCGATGCCGACGATTTCGGCAAGGGGTGTCAAGCCGTATTTCTCGAGTGCCGCTTCACTTACAATCATCATGAAACTCGCGCCGTCGTTGATGCCGGAGCTGTTTCCGGCAGTGACGGTTCCGTCTTTCTTGAAGGCCGCTCGGAGCTTTCCGAGTTTCTCGTAAGACGTCCCCCGGTTGGGATATTCGTCGGTGTCGAAGACGATGTCCCCTTTTCGTGTCGAGATGGTGTACGGAACGATTTCCTCTTTGAAACGTCCTGAATCGACCGCGGCGATCGCCTTTTCTTGCGATAGGCTCGCGAACCGGTCTTGCGCTTCTCGGGAAATGCCGTATTGTTCGACGATGTTTTCCGCGGTGACCCCCATGTGGTATTGATTGAAGGCGTCCGTCAATACGTCGTCGACCATGTGGTCGAGGACTTTGAACGACCCGAGCTTCAACCCCTTACGGGCTTTGTCGGGAATGATGTAGGGCGCTTTGGACATCGATTCCACCCCACCGGCGACCATGACGTCATACAACCCGGCACGGATGTTGGTAAAGGCGTTCATCACGGTTTTCATGCCGGAGCCGCACACCATGTTCACACCGTATGCGGGAACCGTCTCGGGTATCCCGGCTTTCAGCGCCACTTGCCGGGCGACGCCTTGGCCGAGTCCGGCAGGCAAGATGTTCCCGACAAGCACTTCGTCGACAGCCTTTGCGGGCACGCCCGTCTCTTCGAGGATGTGCTTGACGACGGCGGCGCCGTATTCTGCCGGATGCACATCTCCCAACGTGCCCATGAAGGCACCGATGGCCGTTCTCTTTGCTGCAACGATATAGACTTTGTTCATCGAATCCTCCTCATATTTGTTGTGTGCAACGCGGGGTTGCATTTTTGTCGCTTTTACATTATACTGTTGCCATGAATGACCATTCAGGATATGAATAAGTTTTCATAAACTGAACACCCGTTCACTTTCGTGGTTAAATTATAGCATAAAACGCTTTCACTGTCAATGCAACGACATGCCTAAAAAGGGGGCCCACATGGAGACCGCCATTAAAGAACCGACGACGAGAAATGCGAAAACGACGTTCAACGCCTTGCTCGATGCGTCCATCCGGTTGTTCTATAAAAAAGGTTATCATGGAACGACGGTCAACAACATCACCAAGGAAGCGGGTGTCGCGGCGGGAACGTTCTACTTGTACTTCCCGAGCAAACTCGATCTTTACAAGCACATTCTCATCTTGTTTTCTCACAATATCCGCAAGGAGATCGCCTCGCGCGTCGCCGAGGCGACGACGCGATACGAAAAGGAGCGCGAAGGCATCAAGGCGTT
>SLPE01000018.1 GCA_007132145.1 Candidatus Izemoplasma sp. | reverse complement strand
TTATGTAAATGATATACCATAACTAGGTCAGTGTCAAGATAAATCATATTTAATCGCTAATCCATGGGCTTTGAAGAAGGACTTTCATCATAAATCATCGTTATGTGTTCGGGAATCTAGGGTGGAACACGGAGAAGACGCGACGGCACCGTCCGCACCACTTCGGACGGGGTACATGTTTCTCGGCTGGGACATCGAGTTCACCAATGTCAAGGAAGCGCTCGTCGTTACGGCGACGTATGTGGCGAACTGGTATGATCTGGTCTATTACGATGAAGACGAAGAAACCGTCCTTCAATCGACACTTCATCTTTACGGTGACGATTTGACGGAACATGTTCCACCGGACCCACCCGAGAAAGAAGGAAAGGTCTTCTGGAACTGGACGGGTCCGGTTCTTCCCGAAACCATGCCCGATCGACACATCCATCTGATCGCCAACTACATCATTCCAGAAGAAACGTACACCTTCAACCTCGTTCCCGTCGGTGTAAGTGGAACGACCTATACGATGCCCATCGGGTTTTGTGATACCGAAACCACGGACATTCCCGGTGGATACTCGATTTCGACGACCACGGTGACCTACGATGTCTGGTATTATGTTCGCCTATGGGCAGAAGGCGAAGGATACGGATTCCTGAATCCCGGGCAAGAAGGGTCGGAAGGGATCGCGGGGGCGCTGCCGACCGATGAGGGAACGCAGCCTGTGACCGGCGTTTCATGGCGGGATGTGATCGTCTGGCTCAACGCCTATTCGACATTCCACGGCCTCGACCCCGTCTATCGAACGCCGGGCGGTGACATACTCATGGATTCTTCGAGTTTCGCGACGGATTCGGCCGTTCAAACGACCAACAACGGTTATCGATTACCTACGAGTGATGAATGGGAGATGGCGGCCAGATGGCGGAACGACACCGAATCGACTCACGGATCGATTCACGTCGGTGATCGTTGGTGGACGCCCGGAAATTACGCGAGTGGTGCGATTGCCGACACCGATCATACCTATGAGACGGCACTTGTGGCCTGGTATTGGGTTAACGCTGCCGGTCTTACACGACCGGTCGCTCAACTCGGTCCGAATCCTCTCGGACTTTACGACATGAGTGGCAACGTCTGGGAATGGACATATAGTCTCTGCCCCAACTCGTGGCGCATATTTCGCGGTGGCTGCGTAGAAGCGGAAGCGGAGTACATGCAAATCGGTGGATGGTCAAGCATGTTCTCGGCTTTCACGCATTACACCATCGGATTCAGGGTGGTCAAGGATTCCGAATAGGTCGGTTGCAACCAGCATCGATGAAAATGGAAGTTCATAACGCGAGACCCGATGGTTATGTTCGCTTTTGACGGGCTTCATGCGCATGGCATGGCCCTTCTGCGGGAAGAAGAGCGAAGGTCTTGCTCATCCACGAGACGGCGAAGGTCGATGTTGATGACGAGCATGTACCAGAAGCCTGTTCGCGCCATCGCTATGGATGCGGCTTCCTGAACCGGCGTTGCATACTGATGTTGGAATACACCTATGGCTCACCCACGGTATCCATGAGGACATATCTCGCAGAAGGTATGTCCTTTTGCATGACATCGATAAGGAAAATACCTCGGTTTCGGGTCTCCGGATACATCTCCCTCAGACGCGTCCCGACATGCGCAAAGGCTTGAAAGCAACGCGTTTCTTTTGTATACTGGATTTTTCAGTCTACCGAAGAAAATCAGCCGAATGAAAGCAACTCGAAGAACGATGTGAGGAGATGAACGTATGTTACGTGGGATGAAAGTCGTTATCGTATGCATGTGTTTAGGGTTCATCGGGGTCGCTTGCGACCGCGAACCGCATGACCCGGTCTTGGTCGAAGTTGAAGCGCTGGATGTGGAAGAGAGCTATTTGCTTACTGAGTTCGACATCGAAAGGATTCGATTGGTGTTGACATATGATGACGGGCGTCAAGAGGAAATCGGCATCGACGAGACGATGCTGTCGGAAAGCGATCTGGAAAAACTGACGCATAGCGGCACGCACGAACTGCTTGTTCACTATGCGTCTTTCGATATCCCCATCACCGTGACGCTATTGAGTGAGAAGTCGTATTTGTCGATGCAAGTTTTCGAGATGGGCAAGAACGCCGGTCTCATCGAAGAAGAGACGTATGAAGACTGGCTCGAGAGCATTCGAGGGGAAGATGGTCGCGACATAGAGATTCGTGTCGACGACGACTTGCTGCAATGGCGCTATGCCGGAGAAGCGGTCTGGATCGATTTGTTCGATTTCTCCGCCTTAGCGGAAGACGAATGGGATCATGACATCCATACCGTCGAGTTTCTCGATGACTCAGACGAACCTTGGTCAACCGTCTATGTCTTGGGCGGAACGACAGTGCCCCTACCCAAAGCCCCTCCGAAAATCGGCTACGATTTCATCGGGTGGGACACGTGTCTTGCAGAGGTGAGTGAAAACATCATCGTACGTCCGCTCTATGACATCGGCTGGCGTACGCTGACGTTGAAGACGGGTGATGGCTCGCCAGATGCTATCGTTCAAGAGGCTTTCACGCCGCTTGAATTACCCGTGCCGGAGCGTTCGGGGTATCACTTCGACGGTTGGTATGAAGACACCGTGTATGAAACGCCATTCACCGCAGACACGATGCCGACCGAAGACATGGACGTCTACGCTTCTTGGGTGAAACGGCTGGATGTCGTTGAACTGGCCGACATCAAGTTCCAGGGCAGAAACCATGCCAGAACGGGCACCGTGACTTTGGATGGCATACTCGTCGCCACGATTGAACATCATCGGAGCTCCGGTGTCGATCGCTTTGCGTTTTCTATCGATGCGCCTTTTGCGGAACTCGATTTCGAAGAGACGTTCGTGATGCGCGCTTTGGACGATTTGCACACGATGAGCTGGTGCGAAGACTTCAACTGCTTCGACCGAAGCGTCATCGATGACACACTGTATTACGATTATCTTGAAACTTCGAGAATGAACCTTTTGACGGCGGATATCGAAACGTATTGGTTCGAGCGTGAAGGTGCGACGTATGTTTTGCTGGACGCCTACAAACCGCTCGTTGTAGAGGCTTTGTGGGACGACGCTCAAGATGCGGCGTTGTCATCTTACGTGATCACGATGATAGAAGACGGTTTCATGGTCGCTGCGACGCTTGAAGACGCCCAAGGCACGTGGAATTATGAAATGGTCGTCGACCAAGTCGGCTTGACGGATTTCGATGAAGATTTCACCGTGGTTTGTGAATACACCATGTCCGGGTGGGACTACGACATCATCGACGATGGCGTCGTCATCACCGGCTACACCGGTACAAGCGTCGACATTGTCGTGCCGCCGACGTTCGAAGGGCTACCCGTCGTCGCCATCGGCCCGGACGTGTTCTACTATGAAGAAACAAGCCTCGAGCTCAAGAGCATCATCTTACCGGATACGGTCGTGCTCATCAACGACCGCGCGTTCATGACACCGACGCTCGAGTCGGTCGTCTTCGGCGCGGACAGTCAACTCGACATCATAGGGAACTTGGCATTCTCAACTACGACAGAACTCGAGACATTCGATTTTCCTAGCGGTGTCCGCATCATCGGTAAATCCGCGTTCGCGCTTTCGGCTCTGACGGAACTCGACCTTCCCGAAGGACTCGAAAGCATCGGCGCCGGCGCATTTTCTTACGTATCGCATATCGAACGCGTCGTCATCCCGGACAGTGTCGAAACGATCGGTGCCGGCGCCTTCGCTCAGTATAGCCCGTTTGATGTGTTGAGTCCCGAAATAGGGCGTTTATCTGAAGTCGTTTTCGGTGAGGATTCCGCCTTGAAGAGTCTCGGAGAAAAGGTGTTCATGTTTGCCAACTTGACAACCTTGGTTCTTCCCGAAGGTCTTGAGACAATCGATACGAAGGCGTTTGCGTATATGTGGGCTTTGCGGTTCATCCATATCCCTGAAAGTGTCGAAACCATGGGTGCGGATGTGTTTTTCGAAACGAACAACGTACTGATCACCACCGCTGCGCCCGCATTGCCTCCGATGTGGGATCCCGACTGGAACAAAGCCGATCATTCTGTCATATGGAAGCTCCCGTCCTTCACGGGCACCGGCGTTTCAACATTGTTTGAAGATCTCGACAACTACGGTTACGAGAGAACTTTCGAACATATCCTCGCGCCGTTTGAACACATGGAACACTTCTATTACGGCCGAGATGGCGATGAACACCACCACACTCTCAATATTTTCGATGTGAACGAAGGCGTTTGGCACACTCAAGAAGAAATGTATTACTACCCCGAAAACGACGGTCATCTCCGATACGCATGGTGTGAGACGGAGGCGTGTTATGACGTGGCGTATATCGATGAAGGCGACATGCCCGATTTCAATGACCTCTATCATATCGCACATGTCCTCGTCGCGTTTGAAAACATCGACTGGTTCGTCTACCACGGAGGCTATTTCCAATTGAAAGAAGAACACATCGATGCGGTATCACATCTATTAGGGACGCCAAGCGAAGAAAGTCTTCTGTCCTATGCCTTCCGTTTAGGCTATGACGGGGGTCCGACGATCGAGATCGTCTGGACGACGTTTTCAGACATCGAGTACGAACTGGAAATCTACCACACGATTACATACAGCCATGTGGGAGCGACAACGGTTCCCGCTCCGCCGACCGATGTGTGCGACGAGCTCGGATTGGACATGGTTGTCGTGGGCGAAGCCCAGAGTTACGAAGTTCCAAGCGGTTATCACGATAACGACACGGTCATCGTTGTCGGGGGTTATCACATCGCGCAGCATCTGACGACATACGAGCTATGGTACGAAGTCCGTGTTTGGGCCGAAGCGAACGGGTATGCGTTCAGAAATCCGGGTCGGGAAGGTTCGGAAGGTATCGACGGTGCCGCACCGACAGCGGCGAAACTCGAACCGGTGACCATGGTATCTTGGGCGGATGTCATCGTCTGGTTGAATGCGTTTTCGGAGATGGAAGGTCTCGAACCGGTCTACAGAGATGTTTCCGATTTCGTCATGAAAGACGCTTGGGGCGATATATGGAGCGTTGTACAAACCGAGCGAGACGGCTACCGTTTGCCGACAAGCGATGAATGGGAGATGGCCGCTCGATGGAAGGATGACACGGAAAGCACCGACGGTTCCATCTTTGTAGGAGAAAGGTATTGGACACCGGGCAACTATGCGAGCGGTGCGACCGACGACAACACTCATGAAGAAGCGACCCGAGCGGTCGCATGGTATTCTTTTGGGAGCGAAAGTCCTGACAATCACACGAGACCTGTCGCTCAGTTATTGCCGAATCATTTGGGCGTTTATGACATGAGCGGGAACGCTTGGGAGTGGACCTATACGCTTAGCGGGTCCAATCGTGTCATCCGTGGTGGGAGTTATCGCCATAGTGCGACTACCATATCCGTCGGATACGAGACCAGCGACGACCTGTCCAACGTGAACGACAGCGTAGGCTTCCGCATCGTAAGAAATCCGTAGCTTTTTTGCCGTTTTCGCTTTGCGGAAACCATTCGCGACGAAATGGGTGGAAGAGACGTCCCGAATCCTTCGGATGTATGAGCGTCGACAAATCTTGTCAAGCGATTTTCCCCTTTTCAACGAGCGGTAAGCGAAAACTCAGTTCCA
>SLPE01000103.1 GCA_007132145.1 Candidatus Izemoplasma sp. | reverse complement strand
TTCTTTCGACCATTGTTTGATGAAACGCTTGAAATCGATGTGGCCGAGGGCGAGGGCCCGGGTGAAAATCGTCGAGGACTGCGTGCCGACATTGCCGCCCATATCCATGACGACGGGGATGAAGAAAGCGAGCGCGATGACCGCTTCCAATGTCGCTTCGAAACCGCTGATGACAAGACCGGCGAGGATGCCCCCGACCAAGGTGATGATCAGGAAAGGAACGCGGATGCGAAGGATTTCCCAGAGTTTACCGGAAATGAGTACCCGAGAGCGGTCGGTTTCCCGGTTGGTGAATTCGAGGAATCCCGCAGCGTCGAACTCGCGGTCGATGGCGTCCTCACTCAAGACGTCCATCGCGTCATCGACGGTGACGACGCCGAGGAGGCGGTTTTCCTTATCGACGACCGGCACGGCGAGAAGGTCTGAATCCTGGAGCAGTTTCGCGACGACTTCATCCTTCACGTCATAGGTGACGTGGACGGGCTCTTCACGCATGATGTTTTCAATCGGCTCTTTCGGGTCGGCGGTGATGAGGTCTCTGAGTTCGATCATCCCTTCGAGTCGACGGGTCTTGTCGGTGACGTAGAGGTGATAGATTGTTTCGACTTCATCGGCGACGTGACGGATCTTGTCGAGCGCTTCCGCGGCATTCATGCCCCGTTTGAAGGAAATGTACTTCGGGGTCATGACGTGTCCTGCGGTACCGTCGTCATATCCCATGACGAGCATCGTATGGTCGCGTTCTTTCTTGGAAAGCCGCGTCAAGAGGTTTTTGGCGACTTTGGCAGGCAACTCGTCCATCAAGGCGGCGCGGTCGTCGGGTTCGAGTCCTTGGAAAAACTCGAAGGCTCGTTCATCGGTGAAGTTTTGCAAGAGGTCTTGTTGGAACTCGACCTCGATGTATTCGAAGACTTCTAGCGCCCGTTCCTTGTCGAGGAGACGAAAGACGACGACTTGTTTTTCCGGTTCGAGGATTTCGATGATGTCGGCGAGTAGAAAACTTTCAATGTCGTTGATTTTCTGTTTGAGTGTTTCACTCTGTCCGTCATCGATCAGACGACGGATCTCTTTGAGAAGATTGACTTTTTCTTTTTCCATGCGGAATCGGTCCTTTCTATGTGGGATGTGTCCTTCATGATTTGCGCGTCGTCCGTTTCCGTCTTGGCGGCGGAAAACATCGTTTTGCCGAATCCGGAAAATCGGACACGCGCGAACGCCGTCGTTTCTTGGCACGCTTGTCGTTCATGCTTTCCGCTCCTTCCATAAAAATGGCCGCACGAAAGGCGGCATGAAAACTGTCGCCTCGTCGTTGAGTTTTGGCACTGCACGACGTCGATGGAGCTTAGCCGCGTTATACAAAACCTTAATCCGGTAATGTCTGTTGACCGGTTGGCGTCTTTCGACGTTTCCCGGCAGCGGCGTATATCCGTGCAGGAGCCTCACCTAACAGCGTATGGTGGATTTCCGAATGCATTATAACGCAGCACAGAGGAAATTGCAAGCCATCTGTGGAGGGTTTGGAGGCGTTTGTTCAGAGGGTGAGGTCCTTTCTCGTGAAAACGACGTATCCGACGATGGTGGTGAGAACGCCGACGAAGAGCGATAGCCCGACCCATAAGGGAACGAGCGTATCCCCTTGATAAAAGGCGACATGGTCGAAAAGACTGAACAAGGTGAAATATTTCAAGACGTCGAGGTTTTCGCTCACGCCGCGTAGCATGTCCAAAACGAACATCAGAAGCGGCACGCCGATGGCGAAACTCAAGGCGAGGCGACCTTCGTTGAAAAACGAAGAGAACATGAAAGCGATCCCGCCGATGGCGATGAACAAGGAAAACGCCCCGAGGTTCATGAGGAAATAAGGTCCCAGATCCAATGTTCCCGGAAACAGAAGCGCACTGAAGGCCCAACCGCTCAAAGATACGGCGATGAAGAGGTCGGTGAGCATGCCGAACAAGGTGAACGTCTGCACCGCGAAGAAGCGGCGACGGGAGAGCGGCGTGCTGAGATAATTCGCCAAGGTTCCGCTTTCGACATGTTTGGCGATCAAGGAATAGGCCAGGGTGATCGTGAAAATCATAGGAAAGAGGCGGATGATGAATCCGTAATAGTATCCTGAGATGAACCCGGTCAATGTACTGTCGACGAGTTGAAAGCGCATCGCGTCGGCAACTTGCGGCGGCAACATCTCCATCATCTGCTCGAACGCTTCGGCATTGTCGGGGTCATACATGCCGATGATCACGGTTTGATACATGAGGAGGATCAAAAAGAAGGCGATCCACAGTTTGTAGGTCCGTTTGACGTTGTGGAAAAGCATGGCGCTAAACATGGACATCGCCCCTTTCTCCGTAATAATCCATGAAGATTTCCTCGAGCGATTGCCTGCGGACGTCGAGACGTTCGACGTTGCATTTCGACAGGGCTCGGAGGAAAGCGTCGATGTCGCCGCTAACGGAGACTTCGAGGTCGACGCCGTTTTCACGGACGATGTCGAAGCGCCCTTTCTCGAGATGGATCCTGTCGGCTTCCGACGCGAGCGTGACACGGTAGACGGTACGTTGCAACGATTTGAGTTCGTCGATGTCCTTGGTGGCGAGCGTGCGACCGTGCTTGATGATCATCGCCCGCTCGCACGTGCGCTCGACTTCTTCGAAATCGTGACTCGACATGAGCATCGTTTTGCCCCGGCGCTTTTCGCGGCGGATCAACTCGACGAATCGAGAACGCATCAAGGGGTCGAGACCGCTTGTCGGTTCATCGAAGATGTAGATGAGCGGGTCGTGCATGAACGCGAGCACGATCGCGAGTTTCTGTTTCATGCCCTTGCTCATCTTGCGGACGCGCACGGCCGGGTCGAAGGCGAAATGGGAAAGCAAGGCGTCGCATCTTGAAAAATCGTTCATGTTTCGCAAAGCGGCACTCAAGCGGATGATGTCTGACCCCTTCATGTCTGTGAAGAATACCGGCTCTCCGGCGATGTATCCGACCGTCTCGTGGATCTTCGCAGCATCCTTGAAACAGTCTGCACCTCCGATGGAAGCGCCGCCGCAATCGGGGGAGATGAAGCCCATGAGATGGCGGATCGTCGTCGTCTTGCCGGCACCGTTGGGGCCCAGGAATCCGAAAGACTCCCCTTCCTTGACGGAAAACGTCAAGTCGAAGACGCCTTTGTCCGTGCCGTAAGATTTCGTCAGTCCCTTGATGTCGATCATCGTAGTCCTCCGCGATGTGACCTACATGATTATCTTAAGACCGGTACCGCCGTTTGTCAATCGATTCCGGTGAAGGGGGACTTGACATCCTCGTAGATGTGTTGTATCGTATTATTGACATATGTCCATAAATGGAGGGTGCCGATGGGAAGACCGCATAAAAGGAAGACCGTGTGTTGTCGACCGGGTCATCTCGTGTTCGGTCGTTGGCGCTCGGATTATGAACGATGTCGAATCATGCGTGCCGACACGTTCGAGACGATCCGGCTCATCGATTACGAGAAGAAGACACAGGCGGAAGCGGCGGCGTCGATGGGCGTCGCGCGGACGACGGTGCAACGGCTCTATCGCTCGGCCCGCTCGATGATCGCCGATGCGCTCATCGAAGGGATCCACATCGTTGTCGAAACGGATGAAACGATCGACTTCACGCCCGATACGGGTGAAGATATCTTGAGAAAGGACGTGGCTTTAATGAAAGTCGCATTCGCATTGCAAGGCGAGAACATCGCACAACATTACGGGAAGGCGGAGAAATTCCTCTTGGTGACGCTCGAGAAGGGGAAGGTCTTGCGCAAGGACACCCTCATCACCGAAGCGGACACCATGGGAGGATGTCGCCGTTTCATGATGTCGCTCGGCGTCGAAGCGGTCATCGCCGAAGCGATGGCGGCCAACGCGCACAAACGCTACCTCGAATCGGGGATGAAGGTGTATGGGGCCGCTGGCGCGGTCGATGAGGCGGTCAAACGCTTCGCCGCAGGCGATCTGTCGCCGCTTTCGAACTTGACGGAGGACACCGATTGCCACGGCGAAACCGGGCCGTGTCATGAAGACGAGAAGGAAGACGCGTGTTGTGAGGAGAAGAAAAGCCATTCTCCGAGCGGGTGTTGCCACGATTGACGCCTCTTGAGGCAAGAAAATTAGATGCCGACGGGAAACTTCGACCCGAAGGCGTCTTTTTTTTGCTTTTTTTCGCCTGACGCGGCTTGATGGCTTATCAAACGGCTTTTCATGTGATATAATACCGACGGAAAGACCCAGGACCACCCATGTTAGAAGGAGATGATCGACGATGAGCGCCGAAGTCATCGGTTTCAGCATCTTGTTGGTGGCGGTGATGTTGCTGCTTGCGAAGGGCATCCGCCTCCGTGTGAAATTCTTTTCCAAGTTCTTTCTCCCCAGTAGCGTCATCGCCGGCTTTTTGTTTTTGCTTTTCGGCCCTGAGGTTATCGCGAGGATCCTGTCTTCCTTCGAAGCGACCGAAGCGCTCGATCACGGCTTTTTCACCGAAGGCGTCTGGACGACGCTATCGGCGATGCCGGGCTTGCTCATCAGTGTGATCTTCGCAGCCTTGTTCCTCGGCAAGACGATTCCCAACATCAAGGAAATCTGGATGACCGCGGGGCCGCAAGTCGCATTCGGCCAGACGGTCGCGTGGGGGCAATACGTCGTCGGCATCTTGCTCGCGCTCGTATTGCTCGGTCCCGTCTTCGGTGCGAATCCGATGAGCGGTGCGTTGATTGAAATCGCTTTTGAAGGCGGTCACGGCACCGCGGCCGGTCTTGCGGACACCTTCGCCGAGCTCGGTTTCGAAGAAGGCGCGGACTTGGCGATGGGACTCGCGACGGTCGGTGTCGTCGGCGGCGTCGTTTTCGGGGTCTTGCTGATCAACTGGGGTGTGCGCAAACAGAAGACGAACTACTTGCAACGCCCCGAAGATTTCGATGAAAATGAATTGCGCGGCGTCATCGACGTCGAACAACGCTCGCCGACCGGCACGTTGACCGTTTCGCCGCAATCGATCGCGCCGCTTGCGCTCCATCTGGGATACATCGCCCTCGCGATCCTTTTGGGCAAAGGCGTCCTCGAATTGTTGATTCTGCTCGAAAACGCGACGTGGGGCGCTTCAGGCAACGTTTTGATCATGCGCTACATTCCGCTCTTCCCGATGGCGATGCTCGGCGGCGTCGTCGTGCAGCTCTTCTTGATGAAGTTCGACAGATTCAAACTCATCGACCGCGAAACGATCACCCGTTTACAAGGACTCGCACTCGATTTCCTCGTCGCGAGTGCGATCGCAACATTGTCGCTACGCGTCATCGGCGACAACCTCGCGGTCTTCTTGATTCTCGCCGGCGCCGGCATTCTTTGGAACGTCACGGCCTTCCTCTTCCTCGCTAGGCGGATGATTCCGAAAAACTGGTTCGAACGCGGCATCGGCGATTTCGGCCAATCGATGGGTATGACCGCGGCCGGCCTGATGTTGATCCGCATCGTCGACGCCAAAGGCGACACACGGGCGCTAGAAGCGTTCGGATACAAGCAGTTGTTGTTCGAGCCCTTCGTCGGCGGCGGGTTGATGACGGCGCTCAGCGTTCCTTTGATTTTCAACTTCGGTGCGTTGGCGGTTTTCTTCTTCGTCACCGTCGTCTTGATAGGCTGGCTCGTCTTGGGATTG
>SLPE01000006.1 GCA_007132145.1 Candidatus Izemoplasma sp. | reverse complement strand
TCGATGAAGGCCGCATCGAAATGGCCGGCGTTGTGGAAGATGTCGAGTGCCGTCTCGACCGCTTTGAGTCGTTTGATGTCTTCGATGGAAAGCGCATCGCTTTCGATGATTTCATAAGGAGGGGCGTCTTTGAAGCGGATGCCGTAGATGTCCGCCTCCTTTCGAATCTTCGTGCCCCTGAGGAGTTTGAGAAATCCGAGTTGCAGCTCCTTGGCGCCGAGGCGGTAGACGGTATCGAACGTCTCCTTGAACGAAGACAGGTCTTCTTGAGGCAACCCGGCGATCAAGTCGAGATGCAAGTCGATGATGTCCTTCTCGACGATGTCTTGCAACGTCGCAAGTAAGCGCGTGTTGTCCTGGTGTCTGTCGACGAGACGATTCGTTTCTTCACGCAACGTCTGGATGCCGACTTCGAAACGGAACATCCCCTTCGGGGCGTTTTCATGGATTCTCTCGAGCAGGGAGCGCTCGAGGATGTCCCCGGTGATTTCGAATTGGAACGTTGCGTCCCCGCAATGGCGTTTCAAAAGGGTATCTACGATTTTTTCCGCCTCGGGGTGGACGTTGAACGTCCTATCGAGGAACTTGACGACGCGCGCGCCCGTCGCAAGGAGATGTGCGATGTCGTCTAGGACCTTATCAGCGTTGAAGAAACGGACCGAGCGTTCAAGCGAAGAAACGCAAAAACTGCAACGGAAAGGACAACCGCGGCTCGCCTCGATGTAGGCGATTTTGTGTTTTCGCGCCTTTTCATCGCATTTGAAACGATGGGGGCTTTTCAGCGCGTCGAGATCGGGATGGACACGAACGGCGTTTTCGACGATGCCTGTTGATGTCATGAAAGCGACGTTTTCCAGGGTTTTCGGAATGTTTCTCTCAAGCGCGGCGCTGATGATGTCATCGATGAACGCTTCGCCTTCGCCCTTGACGATGAGCAAGGCACCGCTTTCTTGCAAATAATGGTTCGTGTCGTAGGCGACTTCCGGACCGCCGAGGATGCAGGCGATACCTTCTCGGGAAAGCCGCTTGCAAAGGTCGACGACATGCGTCACGTTCCATACGTAGACGCTGAAGCCGACGACGGCCGGTTTTTTCAAGAGGATGTCGGCGGCGATGCGCTTCGGGGAATCCTTGATCGTGTATTCGATGAAATCCGTCGAAAAAGCCGAGTTCGCATGTAAAAGACGAACGGCGTTGTTCGTGTGGGAATAGCGGGCGTTGATCGCGACGAAGAGACAATCCATGTAGACCCAACTTTCCGATGCGGTGTCAGATATATTGTATCACAGAGCCCTCAGCTATGATACAATGGTACGTGGAGATGATGACATGGGATTGTTCAAACTGAAGACACCGTACACGCCCAAAGGCGACCAGGAGAAGGCGATTTCCGCCCTCGTCGACAACATTCGCGGCGGCATGGACGAACAAGTCTTGCTCGGCGCGACGGGCACGGGCAAGACGTTCACGATGAGCAACGTCATCGCCGGGCTCGAGAAGCCCGTGCTCGTGCTCGCCCACAACAAGACGCTCGCCGGGCAACTCTATTCGGAGTTCAAGGAGTTCTTCCCTGAAAATCGGGTCGAGTACTTCATCTCCTATTACGACTATTATCAACCGGAGGCGTATGTGCCTTCACGCGACCTCTACATCGAAAAGGACGCGCAGACCAACGAGGAAATCGACGAACTGCGTCACAGCGCGACCGCCTCGCTGCTCGAACGTCAAGACGTCATCGTCGTCGCCAGTGTCTCGTGCATTTACGGCATCGGCGACGTCGAAGATTACAAGAATGCGACGCTCACTTTACGACGGGGACCCTCGGGCGGACGGGACGACCTTCTCAAGCGTCTCGTCGAGATGCTGTTCGTCCGCGCCGATCACGATTTCGTTCGCGGGTCCTTCCGCGTCAAGGGCGACGTCGTCGAAATCTTGCCGACATACAAGAAGGAACAAGCCATCCGCGTCGAGTTTTTCGACGACGACATCGAGCGTATCCGCGTCTTCGACGTCGTCACCGGCTCGATGCTTCGTGAATACGATGTGATTACGCTCTTTCCGGCGACACAGTTCGTCACGAACAAGGACAAACTCGAAGAGGGATTGCGCCGCATCCGGGAGGAACTGAAAACGCAAGTTGCCCGCTTCATGGACGCCGGCAAGCCGGTCGAAGCCGAAAGGCTCAAACAAAGGACGATGTACGATTTGGAGATGCTCTCGGAAGTCGGGACGTGCAAAGGCGTCGAAAACTATTCGCGCCACTTGTCGTTGCGGGAAGCGGGGGAGACGCCGACGACGCTCATGGATTTCTTCGGTGACGACTACTTGTTGATTGTCGATGAATCGCATGTCACACTGCCGCAAGTCAAAGGCATGTACAACGGCGACCGCGCTCGCAAGGAAACGTTGGTCGAATACGGGTTCCGTCTACCGAGCGCGCTCGACAACCGTCCCTTGAATTTCGAGGAGTTTTTTGAAAAAACCCGACAAATCGTCTATACGAGCGCGACCCCGGGCGATTTCGAACGCGAACGTTCCGCAACCGTCGTCGAACAGATCATCCGGCCGACGGGCTTACTCGATCCCCGTGTCGAAGTCCGTCCAAAACTCGACCAGATCGACGACATCGTCGCCGAGATACGACGTCGCATCGAGAAGAAACAACGAACGCTGATCACAACGCTCACCATCAAGATGAGCGAGGATCTGAGCGCTTATCTCAAAGAATCGGGATTCAAGGTCGCCTACATGCATGCCGAGGTGAAATCGCTCGAGCGTCTTGAAATCATCCGCGACTTGCGACTCGGCGTCTATGACGTCCTTGTCGGCATCAATCTCCTGCGTGAAGGACTCGACTTGCCCGAAGTGTCTTTCATCGCCATCCTCGACGCAGACAAGGAAGGGTTCCTGCGCTCGAGCCGCAGTCTCATCCAGACGATCGGGAGGGCCGCGCGCAATGTCGACGGCTTCGTCGCGCTCTATGCGGATACCATCACCGATTCGATGCGCATCGCCATTGACGAGACCGAACGCCGTCGGTCGGTCCAGCAAGCACATAACGAGCGTTACGGCATCACGCCACGGACGGTCGAAAAGGACATTCGCGCTTCGGTCCGCGTGAAAGTCGAAACGGAAGAGAAGGACATCCGCGACCTTTCGAAGCTTTCCAAGCAGGAAAAGGCCGACCTCATCGACGAACTGAACCGCGATATGCGCAAGGCCGCCCGCGACTTGGATTTCGAGAAAGCCGCGGAGTTGAGGGATTTGATCATCGAGTTGCGCGCTTCGGGCAGTTGATGTGTCTGAAGCGGCATCATGTCTAAACAAGGGAGTATCAAAATGGGCGTACCGATTTTTTCGGTAAGAGATTTGCGTTTCACCTATCGCAAGAGCCGCGTCGCAGCGGTCAAGGGCATCGACTTCGATGTTGTAGAAGGCGAGATTTTCGGGTTGTTGGGACCGAGCGGCGCCGGCAAGTCGACGACGCAAAAGATCTTGACGCGGTTGTTCAAGACGTACGAGGGCACCATCGAATACTTCGGCAAGGATCTCAAGGCGTACGGCAACGCGTTTTACGAGGACATCGGCGTCGGCTTCGAACTGCCTGTCCATTTTTCGAAGCTGACCGGGCTTGAAAACATGCGTTTCTTCAGTGAACTCTACAAGAAAAGGGCCGATATAGAGACATTGCTCGACGCGGTCGGATTGCTCGAAGACAAAGACCGCCCCGTCGCCGACTACAGCAAGGGGATGAAGATGCGTCTCAATTTCGTGCGGGCGCTCCTGAACGAGCCCAGAGTCCTGTTCCTCGATGAAGTCACCAACGGTCTCGACCCGGGCAACGCGCGCATCATCAAGGATCTGATCAAGGACTTCCGTGCAAGGGGTGGCACCGCCTTTTTGACGACACATTTGATGAACGACGTCGAGGAGTTGTGCGACCGTGTCGCCTTCATCCGCGAAGGAGAAATCGTCGAAACCGCATCGCCGAGGGAGTTGAAAATCAAACACGGACGAAGAGAACTCCGTGTCGAGACTTTCGAGAACGGCGAGACGAAGATGCATGTCTTCCCGCTTGAAGGCCTTGGAGAGAACAAGGACTTCCTGGCATTGTTGAAGACGGCGAGCATCGAGACGATGCATAGCGGTGAAACGTCGCTCGACGAAATATTCATCAAAGTGACGGGAGTCGCCGGCGATGTCCGATAACTTGTTGAAACTGTTGAAGGGCGAATTGAAACGGCTGATGAAATACAACATCTTGCAAATCAGTTTCGCCGTGGCATTGCTTTGGATCGCCGTCATCTTCTTGATCGGACGCGAACAGGCGACGACGTTCGTCCCCTTGTTCATCTTCATGGACGCGGCATTGATGACGGTACTCTACGTCGGTGCGAATCTCTTCTACGAAAAACAGGAAAACACCTTGAAAACCCTACTCATCACACCTTCAGGGTATGTCGCGGTGCTCGCTTCGAAAATCATCGCCGCCGTCTATCTCGCCTTGCAGTCTTCGGTCATCATCTCCTTGGCGGCGTTCTTTCTGTTCGATGTCCAACTCGATTTTCTCGCATTGTATTCGGCAGTCGTCCTGATCGCTTTCGCGCATGCGGCGCTCGGCTTCTCCTTCGCGATCGTTTCCCGCGACTTCAACGGCTTGATCGCCGCTGTCGGACTCTATATGATCTTTCTCGCTTTTCCGAGCATCTTTTTCGCCTTCGGCTTGATTCCCGAACGTTTCGAAGCGGTCATGCTGTTGTCGCCGACACACGCCTCGATGATGCTCATCGACGCGTCTTTCGGAAAAACGGTCGCCTTGTGGACCGTCCTTGTCTCGACAGCGTACCTCGCGGCGCTCGCGGCGGGACTTCTCTTGTTTTTCATCGGCCCCAAATATCGCGAAAACGCGGTCAGGGAGTGATTGAATGAGAAAATTCACGAAGTTGCTCTTTTACGAGTTAAAGAACATCATCAAAGACAAGATGACCGTCATCTTGCTCGTCTATCCGCTCATGGTCATCGCGATCGGGTCTTTCATTTTGCCGGCGTTGCTCGACAGGTTCGGAGGCGATACACCGGGAACCCGTGTCGCCGCGCTCGTGATGATCATCCTGTTCGCGACGATCGCGCCTTTCATCGGCTCGGTCTTGCTCGGTTTCAGTCTGCTCGACAACCGTGACGAGAACACCCTCGACACGATCCGGGTCACCCCGCTTTCGCTTCGGGGCTACATCTTGTTCAAAACGGTTTATACTTACGTGCTCACGGTCTTGGGAAGCTTCTTCGTCGTTTTCGGGACGAAGACGTTGAGCGGAGACGGCTACACGATCATGGGTGTCGACCTCTTCGCCGACATCACGGTCGGGTTGATGTTCGTCTACGCGTTGACGGCCGGCTTGTTCACGCCGGTGTTCGCCTTCATGCTCGCCGCGGTATCCAAAAACAAGATTGAAGGGTTCGCGTACATGAAGACGAGTGGCATGATCGTCCTCATCCCCATGCTCGCCGTCATCGAAACGATGCAAGATGCCAAACAATACGTCCTCGGCATCGTCCCGCTCTTCTGGCCTGCGAAAGGGTTGATGGTCGGCGGAGGGCTCTTCGACCATCCGAGTGATTTGCCGATGGCGCTCTATATGGTGTTCGGTGCCCTCTACATGCTGGCGCTCGCCTTCATCGGCTACCGTTTCTTCGAACGCAACGTTTCAGGATGAGACGCTCAGGCAC
>SLPE01000162.1 GCA_007132145.1 Candidatus Izemoplasma sp. | reverse complement strand
GGAGAAAAGCGAGACGATCTTGATGACTTGAAGATTCGCGAGAATCGTCGCCATCGCCACCCAGGCGTACAATCCGTTTCGTCCGAAGAGTTTGTAGGAAACAACAAGTAAGGTGAAATTCACCAAGGCGAACATGAACCAGAGAATCTCGTTTGGCATCGCCGTCTCCTTTCTTTGACGTAAAGATTTCAATCAAGCGTATTGTAGCGTTTACACCGGTGTTTGTCAACATGCACAGCGGGGGATTCGCATGCTCATGAACATGTAGACGTTGTCCTTTTTATCTTCTTGTCTCTATGGTATAATATGTTAAGCTGAACGAGATGTCGGATCATATTTTTTTTCGGAACGGAGTGACGCCTTGAAACGCACCATCGCTTTTTCGACCGGTATCGTCATTTTGACGTTCGCGGTCGTAGGTTTTGTGTTCATCGAGCGCCCGTTCGGTCCGGTCTTTTTGTTGGTTGCGACCCTTGCCGCGCTCTTGTTGTCGTTCACCATGGCGTATATAGACAGGCACAGCGCCAGGAGAATCGCCGCGCTGACGAGGCGACTCGACGAGTTCAAGAAACTCATCGTCCGCAAGCGACGCATGGAAGAGCGACTCATGTCGGAGATGCCGGTCGGCATTGTCGCCTACAACAAAGGCGGCACTGTCGAATGGGCGAACGAAGCGGCCAGGACCATTTTCGAGAATGTGCTTGAAGGACGTCGGCTCGAGACGTTGCACAAAGAGCTTTATCAACATCTTTCGTCGCTCGAAAAATCCGCCCCGTCGGTCTTCAGGGTCTATGGACACGATTACGATGTCATCCACGATCAGGAGACACAGGCACTCTACTTCTTCCGTGTCGGAGAGCGGGAAACCTTGAAGCGACAATACGCGATGGCGACCCCTGTCGTCGGCGCCGTTCACCTCGACAACTTCAACGATGCGGCGAGCGTTCTCGATGTCCAAGAAAGAAACGAAATTCAAGGGAAACTGCTAGGCGCCCTCGACGCATGGGCCGATGAAGTCGGCATCCATCTCGTTGCCGGCAGTGTGTCGGACATCCAACTTTTCATGCAACGCAAGGATCTCGAGGCGATCATCGAGAACCGCTTCTCGATTCTCGACGAGATCGCCCGTATTTCCAAGGAAAACGAACTCATGGTGACGATGAGCGGCGGATTCGCCTGCGCTCACATCGCTTTGGACGAACTCGGAGAACTCGCCAAGGAAGCCTTGGACCTCGCCTTGAGTCGGGGTGGCGACCAAGTCGTCATCAACATACAAGGAGAACCGTTGATCCATTTCGGAGGCAACACGAATACGCAAGAAAAGCGGACACGCATCTCGAGCCGCATCAACGCGAAGAAGTTGAAAAAACTCATCGTCGACGCCGATCGCGTCTTCGTCATGCCTCATCGCCATCCGGACGCCGACGCTTTCGGTGCAGCGCTCGGCATCTTGAAGATCTGTCAATCGGTCAAGAAGGAAGCCGGCATCGTACTCGATTTCGATGCGCTCGACAAAACCGTCAAGAAGATCGTCAAATTGATGGAATACGAGTATGTCGGATTGCTGGAATCGTTGGTCGAAGCCGACGATGCGCTCCTACGCGCAAGCGGGGACAGCCTCCTCGTCCTCGTCGACCACCATTCAGAAGGACAAGTCCTTGCGCCACGGCTATTGTCGGCGTTCCCCGCGAGGGTCGTCATCGACCATCATCGTAAACTGAGCGATTCGATTCCCGATACCCGCATGTCGTACATCGAACCCTATGCATCGAGCACGACGGAGTTGATCGTCGAAATGATGCAAAGTTACGACGAGCCGATCGAACTCAACGCTTTCGAGGCGACGGTGATGCTCACGGGCATCATCGTCGACACCAACCATTTCACCTACCGCACAGGCGCGAGGACTTTCGAAGCCGCGGCGGTGTTGCGCAAGGCGGGTGCCGATACGCAAAAGGCGAAGACGATTCTCAGGGAATCGTTGAAGGACTTGCAAATCCGTTCGAACCTCTTGCGCTCTGCGGAAGTCTTCAAGAAACGCTTTTCCGTGCTCGTCGTTCCACAAGACACCGATTGCGACCGCATCTTGCTCGCGCAGACGTCCGATGAACTGCTTGAGATCGACAACACGCTCGCCGCGTTCGCCATCGGCAGACTCGCACCGAACCGCATCGGCATCAGTGCACGCAGTCTAGAAGGCGTCAACGTCCAACGCATCATGGAACACTTCGGCGGCGGAGGTCACATGAACAACGCCGGTGCGCAAATCGAAACCGACGATATCGGAGCGGTCAAAAAAGACTTGCTCGAATATTTGGAAACCGTTTTACAGGAGGAGAAGCCGATGAAAGTCATTTTGAAAGCGGATTTGAAGAACAGAGGGAAGAAAGGTGAGGTCATCGACGTCGCGCCCGGCTACGGGAACTATCTTCTCACAAGCAAACAAGCGATTGAAGCGACTCCGGAGAATTTGCAATCGATCGAGGCCGAACGCGATCGTGTCAAGGAGAAGGAACGCCTTGAAGTCGAAGCGATGAAAGAACTGAAACAACGCATCGACTACCGAGCCGTCAAACTTCCGGTCAAGATCGGCGAAACGGGAAAACTCTATGGAAAAGTGAGTACGAAACACATCGCCGAAGCGATGAAGGAGCAACACGACCTCGACATCGACAAACGGAAAATCGTCATACCCGAGACCATCGACACGTTGGGTGCATACCGCATCGAAGTGAAACTTCACAAAGACGTGACGGCATCCTTCGAGCTGCAAGTCGTGGAGGGTTGACATGGAAGAAAGGATCTCCCCACATAGTTTAGAGGCTGAGCAAAACGTCCTCGGCGCCGTCTTCATCGATCCCGGAACGATAAAGGTTCTCATCGACAAACTGGAAACCGATGATTTTTTCAATCGCCGTCACCGTCTGATCTACGGCACGATCAAGGAGTTGTTCGAGGAGAAGGTCGATATCGATTACACGACTTTGATCTCGAAGTTGGAGACGCAAGACCTCCTTCTCGACGCCGGTGGCGCCGACTACATCCTCGGACTCGCCGATACGACGCCTTCGACCGCCAATCTCGAACACTACTTGAACATCGTCAAAGACAAGGCGGTCGTCCGTCGCATGATCGAAACGACGAAGGAGATTTCTGAAAGCGGCTACACGGCCAAGGAAATGCTCGAATATATCGACGAAGCGGAAAAACGGGTATTCGACGTTGCGAAATCCAGACGGACGACACATTTCGTCCCGGTTCGTGAAGCGGCGCAGGAAGTCATCCGGAAAATCGAGGAAGCGAAGAGTCACAAAGGGCTCGTGACGGGACTCGACACCGGGTTCGATACACTCAATCAATACACCTACGGCTTGCAACCGAGCGAACTCTACATCATCGCCGGACGTCCGTCGATGGGAAAGAGCGCGTTCGCCTTGAACATCGCGACCAACGTCGCAAAACTTGAAAAAGCGTCTCACGTCGCCTTCTTCTCGCTCGAGATGGGCGTAGACCAACTCGTCGGGAGAATGCTTTCAAGCGAAGCGAACGTCTTGTCGAGCCACATCCGCACCGGTCAACTCAACGCCATCGAATGGCAACAACTGTCCGTCGCCAACGACAAACTGTCCAAATTGAACATCTATTTCGACGATTCCGGAACCGTCTTGGTGAGCGATCTTCGACAGAAATGCCGAAAACTCGCTCAAGAAGACAGACTGGACCTCGTCATCGTCGACTATCTTCAACTGTTGTCGGGGTCGAGACACCACACCAACCGCGTCCAGGAAGTTTCGGAGATCTCGCGGACACTCAAGGAGCTCGCCCGCGAGTTGAAGATTCCCGTCGTCGCTTTGAGCCAGCTGTCGCGAAGCGTCGAGACGCGGACGGACAAACGACCCATCCTCGCGGATTTGCGCGAATCCGGCTCGATCGAACAGGACGCGGACGTCATCGTCTTCCTCTATCGCGAGGACTATTACGAGCGTGATAAGAAGGAGACGACCGACGATGTCGACATCATCATCGCGAAAAACCGTTCAGGTGCCGTGAACATCGACGGATTCAAACTGATTTTCAAGAAACAATACAGCCGTTTCCGTAACCGCACGCACGCGGCGACCTTCAGCGACGCAGAAGACGACATCGCCGACATCGATTGAAGAACCGTGTGGAACCGCGCATTCGATGCGCGGTTTTCTTATGTGCGTCTTGACAAAGTTCTTTTGTTTCGGGCATAATGATTGAGACACAAAGAAAGATACGGGAGAGACCATGGCGAAACGAAAGACGATGAAGAAGAAAATCGACTTGACCCGCGGCAACATCCTCAAGAAACTGTTGGTGGTCGCCGCACCGATGTTGTTGACGAGTCTCGTGCAGATGGCGTACAATCTCACCGACATGTACTGGGTCGCACAAGTCGACCGTTTGGGCTTGAACCCCAATGTCGCCGTCGCAGCCGTAGGAACGGCGGGCTTTTACACATGGCTAGGGTTCGGTCTCATCTTGATCGCGAAAGTCGGCACGAGCGTCCGCGTCAGTCAGGCGGCGGGGAAGAACGATGCCGTCGCCGTCAACCGCATCGCCGTCAACGGGTTGGTCCTCATGTTGGCACTCGCCTTCGTGTATACCGTCTACGGCGTCTTCTTCGGTAACGGGTTCTTCTCCCTGTTCGACTTCGACGACCCGCGTGTCGACCTCGAAGGCGTCCGTTATATGAGAATCGTCTCCGCTTTCGGTGTGGCCTACTTCGCCGTCAACTTGTTCAACGGCGTCTACGACGGTCTCGGAAAGACGATCAACACGTTTTACATCACTGCATCGGGACTGCTCCTGAACATGGTGCTCGACCCGATTTTCATCTTGACATTCGGCATGGGCGTATCGGGAGCCGCCTGGGCGACCGGCATCTCCCAATCGTTCGTGTTGTTGACGTATGTCGTCGTCTACCTTTCCCGATATCGCCCGGCCGTGCTACGTCTAGGGGATGTCTCCATCCGCTACGTCCGCAACCTCTTTACCCTCGGATTGCCCGTCGGCGTACAAAGCATGGTCATGGCGGCCATTTCGATGATGCTCGGTGTCATGGTCGCTCGGGTCGGCGGGACACAGATGACGAGTGTAGCGAGCATAGGCAGTCAGATTGAAGCGTTGAGTTGGATGGTCGCTTCCGGCTTCCAGATCGCGCTTGCGGCGTTCGTCGGTCAAAACTACGGCGCCGGAAACATGGAGCGGATCCGACGAGGATACAGACAGAGCATGATGTTGTTGATCCCTTACGGTCTTGCGGTCAACGCCTTGCTGTTGTTCGCTGCCCGGCCGCTCTTCGCCTTGTTCATCGATACCGAACCGACTTTGTCGGCCGGCATCGTCTATTTACGGATCTTGAGTATCTCGCAACTGTTCATGATCCTCGAACTCGTGACGGCCGGCGCGTTCAACGGGCTGGGAAGGACGTATGCGCCTTCGACGATTCAGTTCGGAGGGAACCTCATCCGCATCCCTCTCGCACTCGCCTTGGTCGCCCTTATGCAGTCCGTCGAAGGGATCTGGTGGGCGCTGACGATCAGTTCGGTCATCAAAGGGGTCTTGCTCGTGACACTGTTCTTGCACATGTTGCGGACGCGGTTCTCCGGAGATGCGCAACGAGCGCCGGATATCGTCCCCACAGCATGAAACGAACGATTCTAAATGTGAAGTAACCGCTTTCCGTCCCGTGTTTTAGCCCTTGAACAG
>SLPE01000129.1 GCA_007132145.1 Candidatus Izemoplasma sp. | reverse complement strand
CGCGCCGATGTCGCGCCACGATTCGACGCTTTCCCCGTCGATAGAGACGATTTGATCGCCCGCTTGCAAATGCGCTCCCGCCGGCAAGCCTTCGGCGACGCCACCGATGCGATTGGAATCGACATCGGGCAGTCCGAAGGCGAAAGCGATGACGACGAAGAGGACGAATGCGAGGATGAAGTTCATCAGCGGACCCGCGAAAATCGTCATGAACCGTTTCCACAACGATTTCGAATCGAAACTGCGTTCATACGGTGCGACTTGCATCGTCTTCTTGCCGATGATATGGACCGCGTCGCGCTTGACGGCATGTTCGTTGATGAACAGACCGTTGTCCTTCCCTTGCAAATCGACCCGCTCGACATGGATCGTCTGCGCTTCGGGATAGCGCGCGTCGGCAATGTCATGGATGATGTGCGTAATCGCCGCAGACGGGTCGGCGTCGGGGTCGCGGTCGAAAAGGACTTTGACCGTGGCGCCGGGTTTGAGCATTTCACTGCTCAGTTCTTCACCGGCCATCGAGACGAAGCCGCCGATGGGAACGGCGCGTAAGGAATACAACGTCTCTCCTTTACGGAAACTGAAAAGGATCGGCCCCATGCCCAAAGCGAACTCGTGGCAAAGGATGCCGGCACGTTTGGCAACGATGAAATGGCCGAGTTCGTGAATGAGGATGACAAGACCGAGTAGGAATATGAATGCGAGGATGTTAAGAAGAATCATGGTCATCACCTTTTGCGTAGGTTTTCATCACATCCGCCTTGACGCGACGGTCGACGTCGAGGATGTTGTCGAGCGTCATGGGCGGAGAGAATTCGTAGGTACTCAAGCATTGTTCGATGATACCGGGCATGGCGCCGTAGGCGATGTCGCCTCTAAGAAACAAGGAAACGACCGCCTCGTTGGCGGCGTTGAGGACAACCGGAGCGAACCCGCCTTTCTTCGCCGAGCGCAAGCCTGTCCGATACAATGGATACCGCGCTTCATCGAGCGGTTCGAAACGGAGCGAAGCGATGTCTTCGACCCGGAAGGCGACCGGATGCTCGAGCGTCTTTTCGCCTTGCAACGCCGTGAGGATCGGGATGCGCATATCGGCGGGACCGACATGCGCCGTGACGTTGCCGTCGCGGAAATGGGCGAATGCGTGGACGACGCTCTCTTTGTGGAGCACCGCATCGAGTCGTTCATAAGGCATCGAGAACAGCCAGTGCGCTTCGATGATTTCGAACACCTTGTTCATCATCGTCGCCGAATCGACCGTCACTTTCGCACCCATCTTCCAAGAAGGATGCGCGAGCACCGCTTCTTGGGTCGCCGATGCGAGTTCGTCCAAAGGCGTGTCCCGTAAAGCGCCGCCGCTCGCCGTGATGACGAGGCGTTCGACGTCGGCGATGTCCCTTCCCTTGAGCAAGACGCGCAAAGCGCTGTGTTCACTGTCGATGGGGATGAGCGTTCCACCCTTCTCTTCGAGCGTCTTGGCGATCAAGGCGCCGCCGCTCACCAACGACTCCTTGTTCGCAAGCAATACGGTCCGTCCTTGTTCGAGGGCGACGACGCTCGGTTCCAGCCCGGCGGTGCCGACAAGGGCGTTGACGATGACGACGTCCTCAGGCGTCGCTTCGATGAACGCCGGAAGTCGTTTTAGAGGGACACAGTCGGGTCCGAACGCAGCGCACACGTTTTCCGGCATGATCACATGCTCGGGCGCATATCGTTCGACAATCGCCTTCATCTTCGACACGCGACGATGTCCGCTGACGCCATAGAGCGAGAAATGTTGCGGGTAACGTTCAATCAGTTCGAGGGTCTGTGTGCCGATACTGCCGCTCGCGCCGAGCAAGACGATGCGTTTCATCCAATCACGCCCATGCCGAGCAAGACGATGGCCATCGCCAAAGCGGCGAAGATGCTCGAATCGAAGCGGTCGAGCAGTCCGCCGTGTCCCGGCAGCAATTTCGAGAAATCCTTGACACCGTACTCCCGTTTGATGCGTGAAGCGATCAAGTCGCCGATTTGCGCGAAGACGGACACGAAGACGCCGACACCGACGATGACCGCCGAGGAGACGACGGTCCCCGCGACGGGGAAGATGTCGGTAAACCACGCGTACAGCGTGGAAACAAACACGGCGACGAACGTTCCGCCGAGAGCGCCCTCGACCGATTTCTTCGGGCTGATCGAAGGTGCGAGCCGCCGTTTTCCGAAACGGAGTCCGATGAAATAGGCGAAGATATCGGTCGTCATGGCGACGAGCAAGACATAGACGACGGCCAAGACGCTGTATGAGAAGATGCCTGCAAGTGCGGCGAAGGTGCCGCCTACATAGAGGACGGAAAAGAACATGAACCCCGCTTCGCGCGCCGTGAAGGCGCGTACGAACACCAACAACACGCCAACGGCCAACACGCTCTAGAACAACCACAAGATGAGCGCCGGTACACCGAGAGTCCCGTTCATCGCCAAGTACAGCACCGTATACGACGACGCCGTCGCGACAAGCGGATAGAGGATAAGGGCAAACGGCAAGGCCGAGGCCTGCCGCTGTACGCTGAACAACTCGTATGCGGCGATGAGACTGAAAAGACCGATGACGATATGGAGTACGAGTGGTGGCACAAACAGCAACGGGACCAGAAGAACGACCATCACGAGCGCGGTCGCAACACGCGTCTTCGTCGTGTTCATTCCGTCAATCCCCCGAATTTTCGTGCTCTACGTGAATACCAAAGGAACGCTTTATGCAGTTTCTTCGGTGTGAAATCCGGCCATAGCGTCTTCGTGAAGTACAGTTCCGCATACGCCGATTGCCAAAGCAAGAAGTTGCTCAACCGGCGCTCTCCCCCAGGACGGATCAACAAGTCCACATCGGGCAAGGGATGGGTATAGAGTCTTTCCGAAAAGGTCGCTTCGTCGAGATCTTCCGTCGACGTGGCGCTCGCCTTCGCGGCGGCGACGATGTCGTCGCGTCCGCCGTAGTCGACGCAAATGTTCAAAGTGAATCCTTCGCGGTCCTTCGTCGCTTCCTCGACCCGTTCCATCAATTCGAGATTCTTCTTGCCGATCCGGTCACGACGGCCGCTGAAAACGACACGGATGCCTGGGTCTTCGTAATCGTCCTTGAATGTCTTCTCGAACGTAGAAGGCAGTTCCATCAAGTAGTCGATCTCGCTTTCGGGACGCTTCCAGTTTTCCGTGCTGAAGGCGTAGACACTCAAGAAAGACACGCCGGCATCCTTAGCGGCGAGCGTGACCGGTTTCAAGTTCATCGCACCCTTTTGGTGGCCGGCCGTTCGCGGCAGGCCCCTCTTTTGCGCCCAACGTCCGTTGCCGTCGAGGATGATGGCGACGTGTTCCGGGATGCGTTCGATCGTCGTTCTTCTCTTGGACATCTTCTAGACCCCCGTCATGACATGCAAACAATATTATACAACAAAACCCCGTATTTCGCCATGATATCAAACGGCAAAAAATAAACCACCGAAGTGGCTTATTTTTCAGATTTCCATCAAGTCCTTCTCTTTTTCGGAAAACAACGTATCGACGCGTGAGACATACTTGTCGGTCAACGTCTGCACCTCTTCTTGGTACAGTTTCGATTCGTCTTCGCCGATCTTTCCTGACTTCTCCTGCTTCTTGACCCCGTCGTTGACGTCCCGGCGGACGTTGCGGATGGCGACCTTCGCCTCTTCGGCCAATTGCTTGACGTCCTTGACGAGTTGACGTCGGCGTTCTTCGTTGAGTTTCGGCAGGATGACGCGCAGTTGTTCCCCTTCGTTTTGCGGGGTCACCCCGAGATTCGCGGCCAATATCGCCCGCTCGACATCTTTGACGCTGTTGCGGTCGTAGGGTTTGATCAACAGTTGGTTGGGCTCGGGCACGGAAATGCCCGCCACCTGGTTGATCGGGGTCGGCGCGCCGTAGTAATCCACATTCACGGTGTCGAACAGTTTGGGGTTCGCCCGTCCGGTCCGCACTTTGGCGAACTCGCGACTGAGATTGTTCAATGCGCCTTGCATACGGTTTTCGGCATCTTTGATCATGGTGTCGATCATGGCAATCCTCCTATTTGATATGCGTCCCTATGTTTTCACCGAGTGCGGCACGTTTGATGTTGCCTTCGACGTTCATGTCGAAGACGACGATTTCTATGTCATTGTCCTTGCAAAGTGCCGCCGCGGTAGAATCCATGACTTCGAGTCCGTACTCGAGAATGTCCGCGTGGGTCAAGTGGTCGTATTTTTTCGCATCGGCGTGTTTCTTCGGGTCCTTGTCGTAGACACCGTCGATGCCGTTTTTCGCCATCAGGATCGTTTTCGCACCGATTTCGGCGGCGCGAAGCGCACTCGTCGTGTCGGTGCTGAAATACGGATTGCCCGTCCCGCCACCGAATATGACGATCATGTCCTTTTCGAGGTTGGCGATCGCTTTGCGCCGGATATAGGCTTCGGCGACTTGCGGAATGTTCAGACTCGTCATCGTCCGCGTCTCGATGCCCTTCATTTCCAAAGCGTTTTGCAGTGCGAGTGCGTTGACGATGGTCGCGATCATGCCCATGTAATCGGCGGCGCTTCGCTCCATGCCCATCTCGCTGGCGATTTTTCCACGCCAGATGTTCCCGCCGCCGATGATGATGGCGATTTCGAATCGTCCGGTATCGTAGGCCGCCTTGATTTCTTCGGCGATATCCTTCACACGCATCGGGTGAATCGGCTTGTCCCTTCCACCCGAGAGCGCTTCTCCGCTCAATTTGATGATGAGACGTTTCTTCTGGGGCACTTCGTTCAACTCCGTTCCTTGAAAACGCGTCTTCCCTCGTTAGCCTACTTCATTTGCGCTTGGACTTCACACGCGAAGTCCTCTTGGCGTTTTTCGATGCCTTCCCCGACTTCGAGACGGACGAAGGTCCGTATTTCCGCATCATGTCGTTTCAAGTAATCCTTCACGGTGATGTCTTGGTCTTTGACGAACGGTTGATCGACGAGACAGATGCTCTGGAGATATTTGTTCAGACGACCGACGACCATCTTGTCGACGATATGCTCGGGTTTTCCTTCGTTGAGCGCTTCGTTCTTCAGGATTTCCCGTTCATGCGCCAAAACGCTTTCGCTGACTTGGCTACGGTCCACGTATTGCGGGTTTTCCGCCGCGACGTGCATGGCGATGTCCTTGGCGACCGTTCCGTCGTCACCGGTGATGACGGAAAGCGAGACGATCTTCCCGCCCATGTGCGTGTAGGCACCGAAAGTTTCATCGGACGTCTTCTCGATGGACACGAGTCTTCTCAAAGAGAGTTTTTCACCGATGCGTGCTGTCGCTTCGATGATGACGTCTTCAAGCGTTTTTCCACCCATGTCGAGTTTCAAGGCGTCTTCGAGGTCGGTTTTCCCCGACTCGATCAACGCCGTTCCGATGTTTTCCAACAAATCGAGAAACGATTGGTTCTTGGCGACGAAATCCGTCTCCGAATTCAGTTCGAACAAGACCGCCCGGTTGCCGTCGAGGCGGATGCTGCACAACCCTTCGGCTGCGATACGGCCGGCTTTCTTCGCCGCCTTGGCGATGCCTTTTTCACGAAGGAGATCGACGGCCCGTTCTATATCGCCTCCGGTTTCCACAAGGGCTTTCTTGCAATCGAGCATACCTGCTCCGGTTCTTTCACGAAGGGTTTTCACCAACGCTGCTGTCACTGCCATGCGTATTCCTCCACTCTGTTTTCATCATTGATTATTTTATCATATT
>SLPE01000072.1 GCA_007132145.1 Candidatus Izemoplasma sp. | reverse complement strand
GTTGAAAAATCGTGGGAAACCGACGTTGATTTTGCGGAGGGATCAGGCGTATATCGGGGTTTTGATCGATGATCTCGTCACGAAAGGGACCCTCGATCCGTATCGATTGTTAACGTCGAGGGCCGAACATAGATTGTTGTTGAGACACGACAACGCCGACGCGCGTTTGAGCGAAACGGGTTGGAAGCTTGGGTTGGTGCCTCAAGAAGTCTATGAAACGTTGAAAGAAAAGCGGAAACGGGTCGAAGACTTGAAAGAGACGTTGAAGACCCATGTGCTCCCTGCGAACGCAGCGAGCAATCGAATGCTTGCGAACATGGGTTCTGCGCCTTTGAAGAACTCGACGAGTTTATACGATTTGATCAAACGTCCCGGAATCCGTGCGAAATCGGTCGGGGATTTCCCCGGGGTTTCGGATGATTGGGATGAGAGTGTCTACGAGCTGGCGGAAATCGATATCAAATATGAAGGGTACATCGTCAAGGCCAAGAAGCAGGCTGAGCGCATCATGAAGATGGAAGATATGGAGATTCCCGATGGCATAGATTATCGGACCATCGAACACATGGCGCTCGAAGCACGGGATAAACTGGATAAGGTCAGGCCTTTGACCGTCGGGCAGGCGAGCCGGATCAGCGGTGTCAACCCGAGCGACATTTCCGTTCTCCTTCTCCATTTGCGCAAAATCAAGGCGATGCCGGGAAGGTCGTGACCTGCAAAGGGTCTGCAAGAGGTATCCATGAAGACGTCCATATGTTAGAATATACGGGGTGAGTACGATGGGCGGATGTTTTTTCGAAGTCGTCGAGACGCTCGGCGTCTCTTTGACCGATAAGCAGAAGAGGCAGTTTGAAACGTATTTCGAGGTGTTGCTCGAATGGAATGAAAGAATGAACCTCACGTCCTTGACGACGAAAGAGGATGTCTATATGAAGCATTTTCTCGATTCACTTCACATGATATCGCTCATCGATCTGAAGGATCAGCTCGTCTTGGATGTCGGCAGTGGTGCGGGGTTTCCGGGGATGCCTTTGAAAATCGCCTTTCCCGATCTGAAGTTGACGATTGTCGACGCTTTGAAGAAACGAATCGTCTTCTTGGAAACGTTGTGCGAGAAACTCGGGTTGAAGGTCGAGTTGATGCACGGTCGTATCGAGGAGCACGGGTTGAAGAACCACTACGATATCGTCACGGCCAGAGCTGTCGCACCGTTAAGGATTCTGAGTGAACTCTGTCTACCCTTCATCGCGGTGGGGGGATGCTTCATCGCCTACAAGTCGACGCGGACCGCGTGTGAGTTGCAGGCATCCGAAAACGCCTTGAAAAAGCTCGGGGGGAAGCTCGATACGGTGCTGTCTTACGAAGTGGCCTCGCACGAGAGAACCTTGATCAAAGTGGTGAAAACGGCAAGAGGGTCTGAAAAATACCCTCGTCCCCTGCATAAGATCAAAAAAGACCCGCTGTAGGAACGGGAGTTGGAACCATGGTCAAAGAAGACCCGAAAATCCGGAGCGGACATCCGGCCGTTTTAGAGCAAAGGGAAATCATCGAACGTGAATATTTGGCGAAGAAAGCGACATTCGCCAACGCCATGTTCATTTTGTTGGCGGCGTTGATGTTCGTGCTTCTTCAACTCTACGACGCGTCGTCGACGCTCAAGTGGACATACGGGTTGTTTTTCGTGTTTCTCGCGGCGTTGAATTTTGTGATGTATGTCTACGGAGAATATCGGGACAATGTCAAGCTGTGTGTCTATTTGAATGCGTTGGCGATGTATATGGGTGTTAGCGGTGTGATGATGGAAATCAGGAATGTCAGCGCGTTCGCTTTGTTGTTTTTGACATATGCCGTTGTCGCTGCGTATCAAGAACGGAAAACGACGATCATCAATCACATGGCGTTTTTGTTCATCGGTCTCGTGACGGTCCATCGTTTTCCCGGCATTCTCATGCTTGCACCGACCGCGATCGGGGAGAGGGTCACGATTTATGTGTTGTTGACGGTTTTCACGGCATTGATGTTCGCCGCGTCGTCCGTCATGATCAGGAAGCAGATGTTCTATTACGATCAACTGGCGAAAATCAAGGAGATGGACCTCCGGATGATCGGGACGGTCGAGGATTATGTCAAGCAATATCGGAACAAGGAACCGGACAGGACACGGTATTTCCGTGTGTTGCGACGATTCACCGAGGCGTTGGCGAAGAAGATGGACATTGAGAATGTCTTTGAGGAGCGTATCGATATCATCGAGGCTCTGGAGAAGATGCCCGAGACCGAGGTTTTGAAGAAGTATCCCGAGTATTCGCTTGAGGAAATCAAGGAACTCGGTCGTTTCAGTTTTGAAACGGATGGAAAACTGCGGGCGTTGCTCTTCAAAATCGGACAGACCGAGGCGTTGTCGTTGCCCAAGGAGGACATCTACACCGATACGCCGTTGAGGACGCTGTCTTTTCACACGGATTCTCATTATGCGCAAATCATCGCGTTTTCTGTGTTCTATGTCTTGTTGAAAAAGGGCGCTTTTCACACGGAACCTTTGACGGATGAGCAGATTGCGGATGTGTTGTCGAACACCGATTTTGCCCATTTGGTCCATTCGAGAATCCTCGATGTCTATATCGAGAACAAGGATGTTTTCGACAACATATTCCGTGATGCGATGGCGAGGGAGGGGACGACGTGAGAACGTTGTGGTTGAAACTCAAGAACAGTGCATACCTCCCGGTCAACGAACTGCTGGGGATGAAAGTCCTCTTGGTGCTCGTGTTCATGTTCTTGTTCGGGGCGTTGACGATTCCCGTATCGATTCTAGAGGCATTTTCAGTGACGGTCACGTTGGTGGTCGCTCTGGGGTTCTTCGTGATGTTCGCGACGAGCTTTTCGATGGTTCTTCTCAAACGGGTACGTTTGGCGATGCATTTGAGCATCTATACGTTTATCGGTTTGACGGTATATTATGTGTCTGGTGCGACCTTGGCGTATGGATATTTCTTTTTCTTCATTACGCTCATCGTCATCATTTTCTTCCAGGATGTGTATGCCTATACGGTTTACGGAGGCTCGTTGATCGTATACGGGATTCTCTATATCAATGCCCAAGGTGAGGCGTTGATGGGCGATTTCGAGATGTCTGTCATGATGTCCAATGTCATCCATCAGATCATCTTGGTCGGATTCTTCCTTTTCTTCTTGGTTTATTTCATTTTGTCCGATACGCATTATGAACAATTGGCGACGGATTTCGCGACGAGACGGAAGGCTATTGACAAATACCGGATGTTGGCGATGAAGTTTTCGGCGGAGTTGGATGAGCGGGACGGGGTGGCCGCGCCCGTCGAGGACGTCGGGTTCCAAAAAGCGGTGAGCGAAACCGCGCTCTTCATCAATGAACTCTTCGAGGATGAGGGAGAGAACATCATAGAGGTCGTTGAGTTCTATTTCGCGCTTCACCAGTACACATTGGACGATGTCCTCGCCGATTCGAGAATCGCCGCCATCACGAAGCGTTATGCGTCGGAACTCGACAAGTTCCGGATCGATAAGAACACGGATTTGATGGCGTTGTTCTACGAGGCTCGCAACCATGTGAAAGAAAGGCACGGCGGAGAAGACAGATATGTGTTCCGGTTAGAAGATGTATTCACGGCCAAAGCGAATCAGTTGATGGTTTTAGGACTCGTGTATGTGTACTTGCGGACGGAGTGGATGCAACTTGACAAATGGGGAAGGGTCGAACGGAGCATGACCCATGAGGAAATCTGTGAGTTGTTCAAGTTGAATGAGTTGAGGACGTATCTTTCTTACGAACATGCCGTGTTTTTCTTGGAAAATGAAGATTTGTTCAATCAATGCTTGCGTTGAGGTTTATGGAAAATGTTTGAGAAACGAGGATGGACATGGGGAGAATAATCGCGATCAGCAATCAAAAAGGCGGTGTCGGAAAAACGACGACGAGCGTGAATCTCGCGAGCGCTTTGTCGTATTTGGGGAAACGGGTCTTGTTGGTCGATATGGACCATCAGGCGAATGCGACGACGTATATGGGCATCAATCGGGCGAATTTGAGCCGTACCATTGCAGATATGTTTTCCGGTGAAGCGGCGATCGATGAAATCATACAAACCGTTCCGGGGCTTGATGTCGATATTCTGCCTTCGCGTTTCGAGCTCTCGAGCATTGAAAGCGTGATACTCAAGAGGGAGAACAAGGAGTTCATCTTGTTGAACGAGTTGAGCGGAATCAAGGATGCGTACGATTACATCCTCATCGACTGTCCTCCTTCTTTAGGGATCATCACCACCAACGCCTTGATGGCCTCGGATAGTGTCATCATCCCCGTTCAATGCGAGTTTCTCGCGATGGACGGGTTGACGCAGCTGCGCAATACCATTCGCATCATTCAGACGAGACGAAGGTATGAGAAAAGGCGTCTCGAGATCGAAGGCGTGTTGTTGACGATGCTCGATACAAGAAGCAACATCGGATATGAAGTGATCAGTGAGGTGAAAACCTATTTCAAGGAGAAGGTTTTCAACACGATCATACCGAGGAATGTTAAGTGTTCGGTCGCTGCGAGTCACGGGGTTCCCGTCACGGAGTTTTCGCCCTATTCCAAAGGGGCGATCAGTTATCAGAACTTGGCGAAAGAGATGGTGATGAATCATGAATAAGGGTTTGGGAAGGAAAATCATCGATCTCATTGAGGAAAACAAAGTGCTCATCAATGAGAATGAAGAGGTGACAGATGTCGATATCGAAAGCATCAAGCCGAATCCGGAACAACCCCGGGTGCATTTCGACAAGACGTCTTTGCGGCAGTTGGCGGAATCCATCAAGGAACACGGGGTCATTCAACCGGTCATCCTCAAGCCATCCCCGGACGGTTATGTCGTCGTAGCGGGAGAACGTCGGGTAAGGGCGGCAAAGATGGCGGGCAGCAAAACCGTCCCTGCGATTGTCCGTGACTACAATGCGATTTATTTGACGGAACTCGCTATTTTGGAAAACATCCAACGTGAAAACCTATCGCCGATAGAGGAAGCGGACGCTTATGTCAAAATCATCAAGCATTTCGGTCTGACGCAACAGGATTTGGCGCGGAAGATCGGCAAGAGCAGAACGTATGTGACCAACGTCATCGGGCTTTTGAATCTTCCCGAGGAAGTCAGGGAAGATGTGAACAAGAAAATCATCAGCATGGGGCATGCGAAGGTGTTGAGCAAACTCGATGATGGGGACCGTGTCATCGAATTGGCGCGCAAAGTGAAGCGTGAGCAGATGTCCGTTCGAAGGCTGGAGGAATTGGCACGGAAGAGAAGAAAGGGAAAAGTGACGAGAGATGTATACGGAGCGGGTCTTCGTACTGCAGAGAGCATGGAGAAGTATTTCGAGAGCAAGTTGGGTGAACGTACGGAAATCCGAATTTCCGAAAAAGAGATGAAAATCAAGTTGAAAGATGAAAATCATTTGAAACGCCTTCATGACATCATCGTTAAAGACTGAAGAGAGGAAAACGAGAATGGGGTTGGAAAAGACACCGGCAGAAAGATTGAAGGTGGGAAGCGTCGTTCAAATGAGAAAGAAACACCCTTGTGGAGACGACCGATGGAAAGTGTTGAGATTCGGAGCCGATTTGAAGCTCGAGTGTCTCGGATGCGAGAGGGTCGTATGGATCGATCGGGTGAAGTTTTTGAGGGCGATGAAAAAGATTCTGGAGAGTGAACCGAATGGCGGGGCATGATAAAGGTGATGCCGTCATCCGGGAAGTCAACGCGTACCGCAAACGTCATGGGTGGGATGCCAGC
>SLPE01000190.1 GCA_007132145.1 Candidatus Izemoplasma sp. | reverse complement strand
ATTCACCTCAAGTGCTGGTTATAACACTAGCCTACGGTTTTGTTACATCCGATGATTCCAAACCACACCCTGTCCGTGTCATAAAGACGGTCTATCTACCAAAAAATTAGTGTTATCATCAACGCGATTGTCCGTGGGTAGAGCGCACAAAACAGCCGCGTTTGATACTGCACAATCCTAAGCATCCATCGTCCCATAGACTTCTGGGCTCATCAACGGTGTCTATATCACGGTTCCTTAAAAATCAAACTTCTCTCCCTTATGCGAAAAACCTTGTTTTTCCCTCTTCTGACGTATCGACGCTTCGCGTCGGATGGTTTAAACAGCGACACCTCGTTTGCATATTCTCCTAAACAGCGAAGCTCACAACCCAAAGCCAAGAGTGATAACCGCTATGCCCAAAGAATAGCATGTCTGTATACTTATGCGTGAGCACACGTCGTTTACCCCGACTTATTTTCGAGTCGCCAGTAAAGGCGACCTCGTCGTCTGGACTCAATCCACAACAACCTAAAAAAAACACGATTGCTAATCGTGCCGTATGATAAGTATGTACTTCTCTTTCTTCAGATGTTTCTCAACCCAAAGAACAATATCTTGCAAGAACTTCTGTAAATCATCCTTGCGTTCAAACACAACCGCTTTATGTGAGAACAAGTGGTTTGGAATCGACAAGATGTCCATCAGATGTTCAGGGTCTTTACAGGTTTCCAACTCTAGCGCTGCTTCTTTGAGGCCGTTCAAGCAACGAACCCAGTCAGCATTGTTGATCTGGTTAACCTTTTTTTGATGACCAAACTCTCGGTGGCTGTTCCATATCACACCGCGAATGCAATCAAATGCATAACTTTCCATGTAGACGGACGGTTGTTGTTTTTTTCCTTTGCCTATCTGAAACTGTACATACGCGGTTTCTGCATCAAACAATGGTTCTTGATACAGTGTAAAATTTAGACCTTTCATTACTACGCCTCTTTTCAAATGCACAAATGAATAAGCATCTACTATACATTATACTACTTTAAAGCGTAAATAACACTTGATTCAATCAAAGGTGTCATTTCAAAGCATATGCTGCTGATTTTGGCAACGCCCACATCCATTGGCGCTTCAGCCTGTTGTATGCTTCCGCTCCGGCGTTCAGCTTCATTTTCTGAATCTTTGTCAACGATGGCGGTTGAGAACTGAAATGAAAGGCTTGGTAACAAAAGTTGCGAAGCCATTTTTTTGCTGTGAAGTGAGCGTCAGGACCACGTCGGGGTTAAAGGCATGATTTTTACCTCGGATGATTCAAAAATGGCGAAAGCTTTAGTCCATGCGCTTGATGACTTATCTTTTACTGTTAAAGTTTTCGATGATGGCGTTGTTTAAAGCAGACGAGTCGTTTAAGTATGTCTCGGTTAATCACCATGATGTTGGCCTGCTCAATCGCGGTTTATCCTACTACATTGAGTAAAAACTCACCAACACGGAGTAACAATCTTGGTTCTTTCATTGAAGATACCGTTTCCAATCGTTCTTTAATTTAGTTGAGCCAACGGTTTGGTTTGGTTAATAAGCACATGCGCTCCCTGCCATTTTCAACGATCTAAAATGGCTAAAGGTCACAGCGGCATGGTTATAGGCAAGGCCGTTTATTTTCGACAAACGTGGTGGTTCGAACTTCAAACCATCGTTGCGTATCAATTGAGTCTCTCGCCGATGGTTGCTATGGTGAAGGTGTATCGTACTATCGAATAAAATAAGGGTGATCTATGCATGCGTTATCTTTTGAAAAAGACCAGAACAGTGCTTTTATTCATCGTAATCACAGCCGTTTTAGCCGCCTGTGACACCGACGCTGAAGCCTCCGATGATCCAATCATCATCACCTTCGATCACGAAGGCATCGACGCGATTGAGGTCGATTCGCTTGATGACCTTTTACCCCCGGATGATCCACAGATGGAGCACCACACGTTTGAAGGATGGTATCTCGATGGCGACCTGACCGAGCCTTTTGCCTTCGATACGTTGCCTGATGGCGATATTACGTTATACCCCCACTTCGAACCGGCGTCTTTCACAATTGATTTTGCGAACACCGAGTTTGACTCGCTTGTGATTGCCTACGGGGAATCGATACCCGAGATTGATGATCCCGACAGTGGCGAACACCAAACCTTTGAAGGCTGGTATTTGGACGAAGATTTCCAAGACCCTTTCGACGCGGATACCATGCCTCCTGAGGACCTCACGCTCTACGCCCGTTTTGAGGACATTACCTATACCGTTAGCTTCGAACACGTCAATCTTGATGATGTTGATGTGGTAAGCGGTGAAATTTACGAACTACCGACCCCCGATACCGCCGACAACGAAACGTTTGAAGGCTGGTATTTCGATGCGGACTTCACCGATGCGGCGGGCGATGTCATCACGGTTGAAGACGACATGACGCTCTACGCTCGTATCGAGACCACCGGCCCTTACACCATCAGCTTTGAAAACACCGGTGATTATGACATCCCCGATCAAGAATACGAAGAAGGAGAAACCCTTGTCTTAGAACTCGACATGTTCAAAACGGGACATGTGTTTGACGGCTGGTACGTAGACCCTGACTTCGAGACCCCCTTCACCGACACCACGATGCCGGCCGAAAACATGACGCTTTACGCAAATTGGACTCCCATTGAGTACACGATACTGTTTGACACAGACGACGGTGAAGCGCTCGACCCATTGCGCCTTGAATACGGCGATAGCTTGGACCTTCCCGAGCCACAAGCCCCTGAAGGCATGACCTTTGTCGGCTGGTTTTGGGATCCTGATTTTGAGAACCCACTCGACATCGATACGATGCCCGCATACGCGATTTTCCTTTACGCCAAGTTTGCTCCTGAAACATTCGCCGTGCACTTTGAAACCTTTGATGGTGAAGCGCTTGAACCGCTCGTTGGTGTAACCGGTGACACCATCGAACTGCCTACGGATGTCGACCATGATACGATGGTCTTCTTCGGATGGTATTTTGACGCTGATTTTGAAGAAAAAGCTGGCGACACCGTCGTGATCGGCGACGAGGACATCACACTGTACGCTTACCTCGTTGAAGAAGAAACCCTCACCGTGTCGTTTGAGACGTTTGGTGGAACCGAACTCGAATCGATCGAACTCTCTACCGGCGATACCTTACCGGGTGATTTAGTCCCTGAACGTGATGAGTACATCTTCTCTGCGTGGTACCTCGACGAAGAACGCACGGAGCATTTCGACATGAACACGCCGATTGTCGAAGACATGACCTTATACGCGGCGTATGGCTCAGAAGGACTTGAGTTCACGTTGAACGACGATGAGGCATCCTACGCGGTTGAAATGGGCACGGCAATGCAAGAGAGCATCGTCATCCCCGCACGGCATGAAGGGTTGCCGGTGACTGTCATTGCCCAGGAAGGCTTTTCTGAACAAGACGTCATAAAAGCCATCACGCTACCGAAAACCTTAGAAGTCATTGAACTTTGGGCGTTCTTTGAAGCCGAAGCGCTTGAGAGCATTCATATACCCGAGCGGGTTGTTGAGATTGGTCTCGAAGCCTTTATGAACGCCTACAGTTTAGAGACCGTGACCTTCGATGAAAACATTGAACTTGAAGCGTTTTACTGGCATTTGTTCTTTAATGCCCATTCTCTTAAAAACATTGAAATCCCACGAAGTGTCACCAAAATATACCCCAGTGTCTTTTATGAAAACCACAGCTTAGAAAGCATCGTCATCCCCAACACCGTGGAAATCATTCGTGAATATGCCTTCTACCACAACACATCCCTTGAAACGGTGATATTTGAAGAAAACAGCAACCTTGAAACCATCGGTTGGATGGCCTTTGCCTACAACGACAACATCACCGACATCGTCATCCCAAAAAGCGTCGTCACGATTGAAGGCCATGCCTTTAGAAACATGGGTGGGGTCGAGACAATCACATTTGAGGAAGGCAGCCAACTGAAGCACATCGGTGCGAGCGCCTTCAGAGAAATCCCGAACGTCACCAAAATCACCTTACCCGACACCGTTGAAACGCTTGGAAACGGCGCGTTTCAAGATATGATGGGGTTAACGTCCATCGATCTAGGATCGAGCCTGGTAACGATGCAGTCGTCGGTCTTCAGATACAACGAAAACCTTGAAAGCATCACCCTGCCCGACACGCTTGAAACAATCGGCACCGCCGTATTTCTTGGCACCGGCATCGAAAGCGTGCACATCCCCGCAAGCGTGACAATGATTGGCATCTCGGCCTTTTCAAACAACGAAAACCTCACAAACGTCACCTTTGAAGAAGGCATTGATTTAGAGATTATATCGGCGTCTGCCTTCGCCCACACGTCGTTGGTCACGATCACCATCCCAGCGAGCGTCAGCGAGTTCAATCTGAGTGCCCTATCGGGCATTGAAACGTTGCAAGAAATCAACGTTGAAGACGCCAACGAGCACTACACCTCACAAAACGGTGTGCTGTTCAATAGCGACATGACCGAACTCATTACCTACCCCGCCAACCGACAACCTTATACGCATTACGACGTGCCCGATACTGTCACAGCAATTGTCGGCACCGGTTTCTCAAACAACCAACACCTCGAAACCATCGCCTTACCCCCCGCCCTTGAAACGATTGGCGCAGGCAGTTTCCTAAACGCCCAAAGCCTCAAAAGCATCCACATCCCAAGCAGCGTCACATCGATTGGTCCACATGCTTTTCAGGACGCTGTGAACTTAGAAACCGTCACCTTCGGAAGCGGCATCGACCTCGATGAAATCGACAACAAAACCTTCAAAAACACCGCGATTGAATCCATCGAGATTCCTGAATCGGTTCGTTGGATCCGTTTCCGCGCCTTTTACAACACCTACGACCTCAACACCATCTATGTCAACCGTTCGCACGACGATGGCATCACCCACATTCACTGGGACACCTTCAACACGATTAACGCAAACCCGGTCACCATATTCGTTCCGGCGGGCTCCTTAGAAGCCTATCAAGAGGGATTAGAATGGGACGCCTACAGCAACCGAATCTTTGAATCGGACTGAACCTTAGCCGTCTGTCCATACATAAGCTAGCAAAAAAAACACCCCCTTAATCAGAAAACAAGGGGGTGTTTTGATGCGGTTTTGCTGTCGTGCTTGTCGCAAGTTGTTCAGCTGTTTCGATGCTCAAGCCGATTTTCGCTCACTTCCATAGGTCCTCGCAAATCGCAATCAATTGCTCGTTGACTTGCTTATCAATCATGTACTTAGGCGAGTTCTCGAGGTTCGTGTCGTCGTTTTCAACGATCAAGACCTTGGCATCCTTCGATAGTGTATGGGTGTGATACACGCCTTTTTTGACGTTGTAGACGCGGCCTTTAACCATATCAATGCCTTCAATGTTGTGAATGTGGTTGTTGGTGATATCCGCGGTGTACAAAATGCATCTACCTCCCAACAACACAAACACCTCATCCGTGGTGAGATGCGCTTGAAAATTATCGATTTTTTCAGGCAAGAGCTCGTCGATATAGTTTAACATCGCCACCCGCCACGTGCCATAGGTCACGATTTCCTTATACCCTTCATCGGTGAACTCGCTGACTTCAATCTTAGGTTCCATATCGTCCCTCCATCGTCTCTAAGCGTGTGTGAATGCGGTGCTTTAGCTGCCGTAGCACACTGGGGGTTGATAATCGACGCCGAATGTGTTGACGGTCATGGCGGTTATCACAATCGCTTCTGTCGGTGCATCGTTGGCGCCCGTTTGCGTAGAAGCGATGGCATCGAGCACATCCCACCCCT
>SLPE01000039.1 GCA_007132145.1 Candidatus Izemoplasma sp. | reverse complement strand
TCTTGATGAAATGTTTCGTAAAAGAAAGGGCGATGGTGGACAGAAGAACCAAAACGACGATTGAACGCAAGAGCCAAAGCGTTGGCCATAGATCGGGGAAATAGGTCAAGTCGGTGTACCCGAAAAAACCATACAACACGGCAAAAAGGACAAAGATGATTCGCAATCCCCTTAGATGCAGGTTTTGTCTGCTTTCGCGAAATGCTTGTCTTTCTTCTTTGCTGTTTCGGAGCGCGTTTTGCATCTGTGATCACCGTGGCGTGAATAGGTCTTTGGCATCATGATTCATGTTCAATTATATCATCTATGAGACATCAACGATAAAAAAAAATGAAAAATGACATTTTCCCGAAAAACTTTCTTGTAAAAATCGCGAGTCACGGCACCGGTTTTCCTTGGTTCCTCGGTTATGAACTCGAAAGGGTCATAGAGCGCATTTCGCACACATCTCGAACCGTTCGGGTGCGGGCTTTCAAAAAAATTTTGTACCCATCAAACCATTCGTCGTATAATGAAGATGCGAAACGTGAACGAACCCTTGAAACCATGAAAGCAATCTCCGAGAAGAGCCTTCGTGATGTTCGACGTGCTTGCAAACGCATAAGAGAAGAAGACAACCGGTTGTTTCAGCGACCGTCATCTGAGTCTTCATGACATTGCCGGCTTCGAACATGTTCAATGAAAAAACCATGTATGATTCCGAAGCATCTTCGGAGGACAACGGGTCGAGGCCGGCGTCAAATACGATTAGGATATGAGGAGGTGCCGATATGCACGGCGATATCGTCTATCTTGAATTGGCGCTCGTCGACATCGACGAGACGCTACGTTTCTACCGGGAACTGTTCGGTTGGACGTTCGAGGAAAGTCATTTGAGCAAACAGAAGTACTTCATGTTCAAGACACCCGGTGAAAGTATCCTCGGCGCGCTCGATCAAAACGTCGAACCCTCCGTCTCCGGCGTTCAATGCTACATCGAAGTCGATGACATCGACACCGTTTTGACGGCGTTGTCCGATTACGCCGGCACCGAAGTGTTGAAAGAAAAGACGTTCCTTTCCGATGCGTACGGGCATTACGCTTTGATCAAGGACCCCAGCGGCAACAAGATCGGCCTCCAACAAGACGCCCGTAGTGAGAGCCCATGAACGTTCTCGATTGGTTGTTGGCAGGCGACGACGTGTTGAAACGCTTGACGAAACGACATCTCCTCGAGGAAGATTGCGCAAGGGAAGACGTCGGTTTCATCCGCCGCTATCTGGAGACGTTCGATCACAAGCGCGGCTTGTTCGGCGGCGGCTTGTACGGCCCGAAATGGATATCGACGACCTACACCGTGCTCGAACTCGTCGACATGGAAGCCGACCCGCACTCGGTCGTGTTCCAAAAGGCGGTGGAATCGTTGCGCAGTCGGCTTTGGCCGGGTCGTCTGGAAGACGGTGTGTACCATATCGACATGTGCATCGCGGGCATGTTGTTGAAGGTGCTCTGCTACGCGGAAGTGAAAACGGAAACTGTCGCCGAAATCATCGATTACATCCTCGCCTTCACGATGGACGACGGCGGTTGGAACTGTCGTCTCGAAGGCGGCGTGATTCCCCGTTGCAGTTCCGTACACACGACGATCAACGTGCTCGAAGGACTACTCGCCTATGCGGAGTCGCCGTGGACTCATAAGAAGTCCGCGTGTCTTCAAGCACTCGAAGACGGGGCGAACGTCTTGTTGGACAGGCACCTCCATCTTCGTAAAGGAACAGATGACCCGATTCATCCAGCGATGACGAAGGCCCATTATCCGCCTCGATGGAAATACGATTATTTGCGTGCCCTCGAATGGTTCGCGAAAAAAGGACATCCCCATGATGATAGAATGAATCCGGCGTTGGACTTGCTTCGAAGACAGATCAGGCACGGCAGGATGCTCCGCGGTACGTCGATACCCGGGAAACGCCGGTTTCCGCTGGAAACGGAACGCAACGGGCGCTTCAACACGTTGAGAGCGCTCAACGTGTTGAAGACCTATGATCGGGACACTTACGAAAGCACCTTGCGGATACAGCTTCGTTGAAATGTGAAGGGATTCAAGCGAGGAAGTGACAATGATGAAGAAGACCTTGACCTTCAAGTCCCGCAACCATTTTCGCGAGTGGTTGTCGGAACATCACGCACATCACGAGGGCGTCTGGATCCGTTTTGACAAACGCAAAAACGGTGTGACCGTGAAACCGCAAGAAGCGTTGGAAGAAGCGTTGTGCTTCGGTTGGATCGATAGCACCATCCGCAAGTTAGATGATGTATTCTATGTGAAGTATTTCGCGAAACGGCGACCTCGAAGCGTCTGGTCGGAAAAGAACAAGCGACTTGTGCAACGGCTCGTGGAAAACGGTGCGATGACGCATCACGGGTTGAAAGCGGTTGAAACGGCGAAAATCAAAGGGACATGGAAAAAGGACCGTTCAATCGAGGATGAGCCGGAACTCGAGTCGTTTCACGCGCTCATCAGACCGCACGAGATAGCGTATGAGAATTTGATGCGGATGTCACCGTCCGTGCAAAAGACCTATGCACGGCATCTGTTTTCCGCCAAACGGGAAACGACGAGGGAAAAACGGCTCGAAGAGATCGTCGAACGGCTGATGAATAATTTGAAGCCGATGTGAACGCGTTATGATTGTCGAGGTTGCGCAAAGAACACTGACATCTTTTTTTATGGTCGAAAACGTTCGGAAAAGAGGAAGACGGGATTGGGAAGGTAAAACAGTGGTGTCTCGTCTCGAGGCATCGTATAATGGAGAGAACAACGAAAACTTAGCGATATTTGTGAGGATGATTCCCATGCTTGAACTCCGCGACATCACGAAGAAATACGCCATCGGCGCATTCCGTCAAACCGCCTTGGACGGCGTAACGCTCAATTTCCGCCGTCATGAATTCGTCGCGATTCTCGGACCGAGCGGTTCCGGAAAAACGACGCTGCTCAATATGATCGGCGGTCTCGACCGCTACGACGCCGGCGACATCCGCATCGACGGAAAGTCGACGCGTGATTTCAAGGACAGGGATTGGGACCGCTACCGCAATCATGCGGTCGGTTTCGTCTTTCAAAACTACAATCTCATCTCCCACGTTTCGGTCTTGGCCAATGTCGAAATCGGCTTGACGCTCAGCGGCATGTCGCCCAACGAAAAAAGACAACGGTCGCTCGAATTGCTCGAACGCGTCGGTCTATCGGATCATGTCCACAAAAAACCCAACCAACTCTCGGGTGGGCAAATGCAACGGGTCGCCATCGCGCGGGCGTTGGCCAACGACCCCGACATCATCCTGGCCGATGAGCCGACCGGTGCCATCGACAGCGAAACGAGTCATCAGATTCTCAGACTCATCCAAGAAATCGCGAAAGACAAATTGGTCATCATGGTGACCCACGACGACGCGATGGCGAGCACATATGCGTCCCGGGTCGTCGATTTGAAAGATGGTCGCATCGCCCATGACAGCGATCCCTACGATTTACAGGAGGAGCGTCGGGGCAGACTGTCGTACAAGCGGACCGCGATGGCCTTTTGGCAAGCGCTCAAGTTGTCCTTCAGCAATTTGCGGACCAAGAAGTTCCGTACGGCGATTACCGCCTTCGCCGGAAGCATCGGCATCGTCGGTGTGGGACTGGTGCTCAGTCTCGCCAACGGACTCAACCGTGAAATCGACCGGCTCGAACAGACGACCCTTTCCACGTTCCCTTTGCAAATCGACCGCCTCGCCTTCAACATCGACGTCATCCGCGCTCAAGGCGGCGGTCCGCCGCGCAGACTCGAAGGGGAGACTTACGAGCGACGTCCAGACAATGAAGAAATCTACCCTTACGCGCTACCGCCTTTCGAAGCGGAACATCTCAACGACCTTTCCTCGGAGTACTTGACGTACTTGCAAGGACTCGATCAAGGGTTGTATCATGAAATGACCATCCGCTATGCGGTCGACATGCATCTCTATCATACCCTGCCCAGCGGGGTCGATACCCGTTTGAGCACCGGCGGCGTCAATTTCGCGCCGACCCTTTCCGACCCGGATTTCTTTTTCGACAATTACGACCTTCTCGGTGGACGCGCACCGGACGGCATCGATGAACTCGTACTCGTCGTCGACGCCTACAACCGACTCGACAGCGCCATCATCAACGCTTTCGGATTGAGCGCGGAAGTCGATGCCTACGGCTTCGACGCCTTCCTCGGCAAGACGTTCGAACTGATCATGCTCGACGATCGTTTCCTCTATGACGACGACAGCGGAAGGTTCGTACCGATCACCGATGTCGATACGCTCATGCAACAGCCCGACAACATCACCTTGACGATCGTCGGCATCGCCCGCTCGAGCGAGGACGCCGTCGCCGATTTGCTCAGTACGGGGCTGAAACATCATCCCGAACTGACGAACACGGTCATCGAACACGCCAAACAAAGCGAGATCGGTGCGGCCCAACAGGCCGCCTCCGTCGATGTCGTCAGCGGCATCCCCATCGATGATTCAATCAAGCGCAATCAGCTGCAACGCTGGGGTGTGGACCCCGTCCCGAGACAGATTCTCATCTACCCCGTCGATTTCGAGGCGAAACGCGCCATCACCGATTATTTGGACGCCTACAACGAAGACAAAGAAGACGCCGACCGTGTTCTCTATACCGATCTTGCGGCGATCGTGACCAACTTGACGAGCGACGTCATCGACGGCGTGTCCTACGTGCTGATCGCCTTCTCTTCGATTTCACTCGTCGTTTCATCGGTGATGATCGGTATCATCACCTACGTCTCCGTGCTCGAGCGGACGAAAGAGATCGGCATCCTCCGCAGCCTCGGTGCCCGAAAACGCGACATCTCGCGCGTGTTCAACGCCGAAACCGCCCTCATCGGCTTTTTCGCGGGCGTGAGCGGCGTCGCTGTCGCCTACGCGCTCACCTTCCCGATCAACGCGCTCATCGACCGTCTCGTCGACGACATCAACCGCATGGCGGTCATGCCGCTTCCGGCCGTATTCGCCCTCGTCGCCATCAGCGTGCTGTTGACGACGATCGCGGGATTGATCCCTTCCCGCATCGCGGCTCGAAAGGACCCGGTCGCCGCCTTGCGTGTTGATTGAATTCTTTCAAAGGAACCTAAAAAAAACAGCTTGCCGGCACGTCATGTCCGCAAGCTGTTTTTTCATTCAATCTTCTAGGAGGACATCGGGCCACGAATCCCGCAAGGCCGGCGGGATCAGAACCGCATCGAGAACATGGACGTATCCGATGTCGAACAACGTCTCCGAGGTGAGGATCGCCGCCCCGCCGATTTGCAGCGCCTGTTCGCTTAGGGTGATTTCGAGCGCTTCACCCGACAGGGTATCGAGTTCGAACGGAGCTTGCGAAAACAAATCGCTCGTCAAATAGGCATCGGCCACGATGTGATACAAGAGCACATCGAGGAAGACCGGGGACGCAAGAAGCGATTCGAGCGTGATGTCGAGCGTCGACGCCAAATCGTTCAACGCCGCTTCATCAGGCAGGAACAAGGTCACGCCGCCGCCATCACCGGTGAACAATCCGGAAAGGAGATCGAGCGGCACGTCGCCGGAGGCGATCAAATCGAACAACACCGCCGTCAACCGCCCGGGAATCAAGTCGATGCCGATTTCCGCAAGGACCGAGACCGGAACGAGGACCGCGTCGATTTCATGGATCATCCCGTTTTCGGCGGTATACTCGCGTCCCGTGCTATGCGCCGTCTCGTTCAACCGCAAGCGGTCCTCCGCGGCCTCGAAACGGATCGCTTCGCCCTGAGCGCTGTCCAAGGACATCGGGGTGAATCCGATCAAGGTGCTCAACGTATGCGCTCTCTCGAGCAAGTG
>SLPE01000170.1 GCA_007132145.1 Candidatus Izemoplasma sp. | reverse complement strand
TCGTGCTCGTCGAGGTCAAGTCCTTGACGGGATTGACCGGACTGCAAGCGGAGAAGGCGCTCGAGAAGGTGAACATCACCAGCAATAAGAACACCGTGCCCAACGACCCGGAAAAACCGTTCATCACGAGCGGCGTCCGTCTCGGCACACCGGCGCTCACGACCCGGGGATTCGACGAGGAAGACATGCGCGTCGTTGCGCATCTCATTCTTGATACGCTCATGAATCCCGAAAACGAGGACGTTCTCGAAAAGGTCAAAGCGGGCGTGAAACGCCTGACCGACAAACGGCCCTTGTACCGGAAATGAAAAAGGGATCCGCTCACGACGCGGATCCCTTTTCTTTAGACTGCTTCATCAGCCGACGTACATCGACTTCGGTGAAACGCCAAATCGCCTGACAGAAATGACATGTCGTTTCAATCGTTCCCTGTTCTTCGAGCAAACTACGGAGTTCTTCGTTTCCGAGGGCAATGAGACCACGTTCGAACGTCTCCTTCGAGCAATCGCACCGATAACCGAGCGGTTTCCTTTCGAGGATCCGGGCGTTTTCATCGGCCAAGACCGCAATCAGGTCCTCGGGCGTTTTCCTGTCTTCGAGAAGCGTCGTCACGTTCGCCATCGCCGACGCACGCGCCTCTATAGTCGCGATGGTTTCTTCTTTGCACCCGGGCATCGCTTGGAGAATGATGCCGCCGGCATGCATGACGGCGTTGTCCTCTCCGACTTTGACCCCGAGGGCGACGACGGAAGGTATCTGCTCGCTTTGTGCGAAGTAATAGGCGAAATCGTCGCCGATTTCCCCGGTCACGATTTCGCTCGTCGACGTGAAGATATCACGGACTTTCAAGTCTTTCGTCACATGGAGGAAGCCTTTTCCGACCGCGCCTCCGACATCGAGCTTCCCGTCGGGTTTTTGCATCAGCACATGCGGATTGCCGAGCGTCCCGCGGACGTATCCGTCGCATTTCGTCGTGACGATCATACCGCCGAGGTCTCCGTCGCTTTCAAAGCGGATCGTAAGTTCGTCGCCTGCCGGATAAGTCGTCCCCATGATGGCGACCGCCGTGAGCGTCCGACCGAGCGCGGCGGCGCTTGTCGGCCACAAATCGTGTATCCGTCGCGCGTCTTCGACGAGACGTGTCGTCGAAGCGGCGTACATCCGTACGGTTCCGTCATAGGCGTAAGCTTTTACCACATAGTCTTCCATTGTCTCACCACCTCGCCCATTATAGCACAAATCGCTTGAAGACCGCGGAGATTTATGGGAAAATATGAGACATGACAAGAGGAGGTCATTCGATGTTCGATATCGCCGGCATACGTTTTCCCAATCCCGTCGTCGTTGCGCCGATGGCCGGCATATCCAACGCCGCCTATCGACGAATCGCGGCCAAACAGGGCGCGGCGCTGATCTACACGGAAATGATCAGCGACAAGGGCATTTGCTACCGCAACCATAAGACGCTCGAGATGCTCGCCGTCGGCGAAGACGAAGGCGTCGTCGTCGCGCAACTCTTCGGGGCAGACGAGGCGAGTCTCGCGGAAGCCGCCGATTACGCTTCGCGCGTTTCAAGGGCCGCGCTCATCGATTTCAACATGGGATGTCCCGTGCCCAAAGTCGTCAAGAACAACGGCGGTTCCGCGTTGATGCGCGATGAAGACAAAGCCGCTTCGCTCGTACGGACCATCGTGAAAGCCTCCAAAAAGCCCGTCACCGTCAAAATCCGCAGTGGTTGGAGCACCGACAACATCAATGCCGTTTCGATGGCTAAGGTGATAGAATCCGCCGGCGCGAGTGCGATTGCCGTCCATGCGCGGACGCGCACGCAGATGTACAGCGGTTCCGCGGACTGGGCGCTCATCAAGGCCGTCAAGGATGCCGTATCGATTCCCGTGATCGGCAACGGCGACGTCACATCGCCCGAAGATGCACAACGGATGCTCGAACAAACCGGAGCGGACGCGGTGATGATCGGCCGGGCGCTCTTGGGAAACCCGTGGTTGATCGGACAATGCGTCGATCATTTGACGAAGGGGACCTATGAAGCGAAAATCCCGCCGACGGAACGGAAACGGATGATTCTCGAGCATGCCGCGCATCTGATCGGTCTCAAGGGCGAGAGAATCGGCGTCTTGGAGATGCGCAGCCATGCGGCATGGTACGTCAAAGGCCTCTACAATGCCGGGACGTTCAAGAGACACTTGAACCGGATTGAAACGGAAAAGGCGCTTTTTTGCGCTGTCGAGACATATTTTTCCGATTTGGAATCGGCGGATTGAGCAGTTCGATTCATAATCGGGATGGGTATGGTATAATACCACTGGAACCCGATCGATGTGACAGCGCAAGGACGCGGCAACGGTGTTCCGATAGGAGAATGCGCATGCGCGGATTGAAAAGGCTTTTCATGATAGGGCTGTTGGTGTTGACGATTTCGGCATTGACCGGATGTTCTTGCGAGAACGAAGAAAAATCTTACGACTTGCCGGATTGGCATGCCGTCGAGGCTATCGAGGAAGAAGGCATCTGGCTCATTTATGCCTTTTCGATCTATTGCGCCGTATGTAATCAGATCGCGCCGAATGTCGAAGCGTTCGCCGAAGCGTTCGAAGAAACACATCCGATGTACTTCGCCGACATCAGTCACGGTTTCGATGGAGATGCGCCGGGTCCCGGCGTGCAGTTCGTGCCGACGATGATCGTCATGGAAGGGAAACGCTACATCGAACAACGTGTCGGGGCCCCGGAGATTTTCGAGCTCTTCACACAACTCGACGAGGGGACGTATCCGACGCCGGAATGATTGGCTGAACACACGAAAAAACACCGTTTAAAGGGTGTTTTTTTTAGGTCTTGTCGTCAGATTAGACGAGGCGATAGATGATGAACCCCTTGTAGTCGACGCTTTCGACGCCGGGATCGGCTGCGAGACGTTCATACAAAGCCGTCGCATCGGCGTCTCTCGAGGCCAAAAACGCGTCTATTTCGTGTTGATGCATCGGATGGTGGCGAATCAGACTGAGCAAGGCGTCGTAGTCGTCTTCGATCGCACTCGCGAATGCACCGTCGGCGAGCGTATGAATGGCGACGCCCTTCAGGCGGTCCGCGATCTGGAGCATCCGTTCGGCGCTCACGGGGTTCACGTCCGACTTCGCGGGAGGACGGACGACCGTGTTGAGAAAGAGCCGGTCGAAGTCGATCGTTTCGAGCAAGGCATGGTAGGCTTCAAGGGATTCATCGTCGTCGTTGAGACCTTCGATGAACATGATTTCGAGCCAAGTTTGGCCTTCATAGGTGCGACAGAAGGCGCGGAGCCCTTCGAGGACGCGTTCGAACGTCAAGTTGTTCACAGGGCGGTGAATGCTTTTGAAAGTCCTCTCATCGTAGCCGTTGAGACTCGGCAGGACGATGTCCGCTTTCGAAGCCGACTCGCAAACGCTGTCAATATGGAAAAGCGAGCCGTTGGTGATCAAGGCGACGGGTTTGTCCGTCAGGCACTTGATGCCGTCGATGAGAACATCGAGTCGGGATTCGAGCGTCGGTTCGCCGTTTCCGACGATGGAGACGACGTCGAAGGGGCTCGATGAGTCGATGGCGGTAGCGAGTTCGTCGAGTGCGGCGTCTACATCGAGTAGAGGTTTCGGGCGTTCAAGATGGTGGAGGGTTTTGCCGACCTGGCAGTAGATGCAATTGAAATTGCATGTCTTCTCCTCGGTCACGGAGATGCCGAGCGAGCGACCGAGACGGCGCGAGGGAATCGGTCCGTAGAGGTGTTTGTAGGTTTTCAAGGGGTCATCTCCTTTCCATCAGGCCCGTTTGTGAAGGCCTGCGGGCGTGAGTTCATAGAGAGTGTCGAAGACGTTGTCGATGAACCGTCTGTCGTGGGTGACGCAAACGATCGCGCCGCCGAAACGTTCGAGAAGACGATGGATTTGCGGCGCGCTCAAGGGGCTGAGATTCCTCGTCGGTTCATCGAGGAGGAGGACGTTGTTGCTTTCGAGGACCATCTTGAGCAGACAGAGTTTGGCTTTTTGTCCGCCCGAGAGGTCATGCGGAGACTGCTCCATCTCGTTGCGCTCGAAGGCGAGCGCACCCATCATTTTACGGACACGCGCTTCTTCTTGGCGGTCGGCATCGGCACCGATGAGGAACGTCAGGGCGCTCGCGTGCGGAGCAAGGTCTTCATAGTGCTGCATCATCAGGCCCGCCCGGATGCCCGGACGGGTCTTCAAATGTTCGTGAACGGCATGCAACAAAGTCGTTTTGCCGACGCCGTTCTTACCGATGATGGCGATTTTTTCCGGGCCTTTGACCGAAAGTTCGATGTTTTTCGAGAGTGTCTTGCCGCCCCTTTCCAAGGTGGCCAGCGACAGTTCGAAGACGGATTTCCCTTTCGGGAAGGCCAGCGAAGGGTCGAAACGCAAGTCGACCGGTTCTTCCCTTTCGGGAATCGGGATGAAACCCTCTTTTTCCTTTTCATAGCGTTTTTCCGTGCTTTTGAGGCTTTTGATCTTCTTCTTCAACAACCGTGCCGTCTCGGGGTCGCGAACCGCCTGGTTTTGACGGTGTTCGACTTTTTGATAGATGCGGCGGAACCGTTCGACTTTCTTTCGGTGTTCGGCACGCTCCTTGCGGGCGAGGGTCTCTTGTCGTGCCAAATCGCTTTCGAAGCGCTCGACATACGAAGCGTAATCGCATTTGAGAAAGGCCGTTTCGGCCCGGGTCCTTTTCATAATGCGGCGCAGATGGATGATGCCGGTCGCCGTCGCTTCGAGCAGCGCTTCATCGTGGGAGATGAACAAGACGGCCTTGTCGGTGGAGACGATGAAGTCTTCGAGGAAGACGATCGTCTCGAAATCGAGGTCGTTCGTCGGCTCGTCGAGCAAGAAGATGTCGGCGTCGGAGAGCAGGAGTTTTGCGACGGCGAGTTTGACGATTTCCCCGCCGCTATAGCTTTCTAGACGGCGTGTCTCGTCATAGGACGCATCGGGGAATCCGACTTCGTTGAGGCGGCGTTTCATGTCGGCGAGGCGCTCGAAGGCTTCGGGGGGAGGGATTTCGTCCGGCGTCGTCTTGACGAAGAAATCGAGCAAGGTCTCATGGCGCCATGTGGCGAGGACGTCTTGCTCGAGATAGGCGGTTTTTCCGTGGGAGCGTATGTCGCCTGTGATGTCGACGTGCGGTGTCGGACATCGATGGATTGCTTGCAACAACGTCGATTTTCCCGCGCCTTCGCTGCCGATGATCGCAAAGGATTCTCCGGCGTTCAGGGTGAACGACAAATCGTCGACGAGCGTGAAGCCGTCTTGGGTCGTTCTAATGGTCAAGCGGGAGACGTTGAGCATGGGTCATACCTCGTACTTTTTGATTTGTTCGCGCAAGGCGGGGGAGACGCGGGCCTTGACATGTGTACCGCTTTCGTCGTTTTTCTGTTCGAGGATTTCACTGTGTTCGCTCAAGACGTTGACGATGTCGCCGGCATCGTAAGGGATCGTGTAGCAGGCGACGATGTCCTCTTTGGCGAGTTGTTCGAAGATCTTGTCGATGAGGACGTCGATGTTCTTGCGTTCGGTGAGGGAGATTTTGACGCTCGGGGTGAAACCGTGGGGGAGGTTGTCCTGGTTCAAGTCGATCTTGTTGAAGACGTAGAGGGTGTCGATGTCGTCGACGCCGAGTTCTTCGAGCACTTTTTGAGTCGTCATGATCTGGTAGAAGTAATAGGGGTTGGAAAAGTCGACGACGTGGATGAGCAGGTCGGCTTCCTTGATTTCTTCGAGTGTCGATTTGAAGGAGTCGACGAGGTCGGGCGGAAGGTTGGAGATGAAGCCGATGGTATCGGTGAGGACGAAAGGCTTCTTGTTGGGCAGGTCGATGCGTCGCGATGCGGTTTCAAGCGTCGCGAAGAGTTGGTCTTTGACGTGGACGTTCTTGTTTTCCTTGCGT
>SLPE01000016.1 GCA_007132145.1 Candidatus Izemoplasma sp. | reverse complement strand
TAGAATCGGCAGAGGCCCTTCGAGTTCCCATACGATGGGACCTTTTCGTGCATGCACGGATTTCAAGAACGCTTATCCCGGTGCCGACCGCTTCAAGGTAATCCTATACGGGTCCTTGGCCTTGACCGGTCGCGGACACCTCACCGATATCGCCATCGAAGAAGCGCTTGGTATGGTCGACGTCGTTTTCAGTTCGGAAACCGTTGACGCTCATCCGAACACGATGGACCTTCTCGCCTTCAGGAAGAACGAGGAAATCGCACGTGAGCGCGTCTATTCGATCGGAGGCGGAGAACTCCGTTATGAAGGCCGCAGCTACCGCGAAAGCGAACATGTCTATCCGCATCAATCATTCAAGGACATCAAGCGCTACTGTATTGATGAAGGCATCGACTTGCAAACCTATGTGAGACGATTCGAAGGCGAAGCCATCGACGCCTTTCTCGAAGACGTCTGGGATGCGATGCAAGATTCCATCCATCGCGGTCTTGAAGCGACAGGCGTCCTTCCCGGAGGGTTGTTTGTCCAAAGGAAAGCCGGACAACTCTATTCGAAGTCCATTCCGGAAGAACGCATAGAAGTCCGTGAAAACCGCCTTGTCAGCGCATACGCCTTCGCGGTCAACGAAACGAACGCTTCGGGCGGCACCGTCGTCACTGCACCGACGTGCGGAGCGAGCGGCACCGTTCCCGCGCTCTTGAGATTCATGATGGAAAAAAACGGTTTCGACAAACAACGGCTCCTCGACGCCTTGGCCGTCGCCGGCATCATCGGCAACCTCATCAAGCACAACGCTTCGATCAGCGGCGCCGAGGCCGGTTGCCAAGCGGAAGTCGGCAGCGCCTGCAGCATGGCGGCCGCCGCGCACGCGACACTTTTTGCGCTCGACATCGATCAAATCGAATACGCGGCTGAAATCGCCTTGGAACACCATCTCGGCCTGACATGCGACCCGATCGCCGGGCTCGTGCAGATCCCTTGCATCGAAAGGAACGCCGTCGCCGCACTCCGTGCGATCGACGCGTGCAGACTGGCGTATTTTTTGAGCGATTCACGAATCATAGATTTCGACACCATTGTCGAAACGATGTTCGAAACGGGTAAGGACATCCCCGCAGCCTATCGTGAGACGAGTTGTGGCGGTCTCGCGTTGCGGTACCGACGATAAGGGGAGAACCGTATGGTCGCCAAGAACGAATACCATGAAGTCGTCTTCACCGACATGACCCATGATGCTCGCGGCGTATGCAAGATCGACGGCTACCCGCTTTTTGTCAAGAACGCACTCAAAGGCGAAACCGCGCTCGTCAAGATCACGAAGAAGAACAAACACTTCGGTCTCGCCCGTCTCGTAGAGTTACGCAAGGTGTCGCCGTTCAGGATGCAACCGATCTGCGAACACTACGATGTGTGCGGCGGATGTTCGATCATGCACATGAATTATGAGATGCAACTCGATTTCAAGCGTTATCGGACAGTTGAGACACTGCGAAAACTTGGAAAGATCGAATGTTCGGTCTCACCTTGCGTCGGCATGAGCAACCCCTACGCCTACCGGAACAAAGTCACCGTTTTCTTCAAGTATCGGAACGGGCGGCTCATGACGGGCATGTACAAACGCGAATCACACGACGTCGTCGACATCAAACGTTGTCATATCATCCCGAAGATACACAATGACATCATCCGTTTCCTGAAGGCGGAAATCGAGGATATGAACATCGAGATATACGATGACGATACCGGCGCCGGTGTGCTCAGGGGCGTGATGATCCGCTCGAGCGCCACCGACGGGCAACTTCAGGTGACGCTGATCACCTCCCGGACTCGTTTCAATGAGAAGGAAGCTCTCGCCGAGCGCCTGATGGAGCGCTTTCCCAACCTTGTCGGGGTCATTCAAAACATCAACGCCGGTCCGAACATCTCCATCCTCGGGCAAAAAAGTCGTACACTCATCGGTCAAGAGACTTTCTCGGACACGATGCTCGGATGTCGTTTCGACATTTCCCACCGCGCCTTCCACCAGATCAACCCTTTACAGTCGGTCGCCCTTTTCAACCATGCGGTCGCGCTTGCCGGGTTGAAAGTTTCCGATACCGTTCTCGACGCCTATTGCGGCATCGGGACCATCGCTTTATGTGTAGCATCGCGCGTCAAGGCGGTCATCGGGGTCGATATCGTCAAGGAATCGATCAAGAATGCCGTCGCCAACGCCCGGATGAACCACATCAAGAACGCGAAGTTCATCCACGGAGCCGTAGAAGACGTCATGACGACCTTGAAAAACGAAACGATCGATGTCGTCTTCGTCGACCCGCCCCGTAAAGGGTGTGATAAGGCGTTCTTGCAAACGCTGATCGAACTCGGAATTCCGAAAATCATCTACATATCCTGCAATGTGTCCACTTTCGCCCGCGACCTCAATTGCTTGCAAGCCGGCGGTTACCGTGTCGGCAACGTCACACCGTTCGACATGTTTCCGCACACGAGTCACATCGAATGCGTCTCCTTATTGGTCCGTGACGGTGAAAGCGAACGCACGGAGACGAGCGAATGATCAAGGAAATCGACGATCCCCGCATGAAGGAGCGAATCGCAAAGCGCGTCTTGAACGATTTGCCAGAATGGTTCGGGATTCCTGAAAATACGCGTGCTTACATCAAGAACAGTCGGACCATGCCGTTTTTCGCCATCAGCGTGGACGAGGAAGCGGTCGGCTTCGTCTCGCTCAAGGAAACGAGTCGGCATGCGGCCGAAATCCATTGTATCGGCATCCTCAAGAAATACCACCGTTCAGGGTACGGCAAACGACTGTTCGCCGCTTTCGAAGATTATGCGATACGAAAAGGGTATCGCCTCTTGCAAGTCAAAACGCTCAAAGCGGGCACGAACGAAGACTATGACCGCACCCATGCGTTCTACCGCTCGCTCGGGTTTCTCGATTTGGAAGTCTTTCCGACGCTTTGGGACGCGCACAATCCTTGTCAAGTGATGATCAAGCCGCTCTAGCCGGCTTTTTCATAGGCGTTTCGCGGATGTCGAGAACATGGACGATGCGCGCCTCTCGTACACCACGCTAAAGCCCCGGAAACGCCCGGGATGGAGGGAAATACCGTTATATCCCGCAAGAAGGGACGGTCAACGATGACCATCGATTATGTTGAGACGAAGACCATTGAACTGAACGCCTTGAGAAAACTCTACGAAAGCGTCGGTTGGACGCCCTACGCCCGAAAACCCGACAAACTCGCCCGTATTCTAGAACGCTCCCTATACGTCCTGAGCGCTTGGCATGACGGGGTGCTCGTCGGCTTGATTCGTGTCGTCGGCGACGACACGTCGATCATCTACATCCAGGACATCCTCGTCGACCCGGCCTATCAAGGGAAGAAAATCGGCACGACGTTGTTGAAGCGGGTCTTGAAGAAATACGCGCACATCCGTCAAATCGTCCTGATGACCGATAACACCGAAAAGACGAAACGTTTTTATAAATCGCTCGGTCTGCAGTCGATCGAAGAGCTCGAAGGCCTGGCGTTCGTCAAGGTCAATCTCGATGCCTGAAGCGTCGCGTATCGTGACGATTCATATGAAAACAATTCATATATTCATGTATTGAATCCCGAAAACGCCCATGGAAAGCGGTCTTTTTACGGCGCTTTTTTTAAAGCATTTGTTTGGAAAAAGGGTCACGGATACTATACAATGAAATCAAATCGATATTCCTGAAGGAGGGAATGTAATGAAAGAAATCACCATGGAAAAGCTTCGTAAGTTCAACATGATCATGGGCGGTCTCCACCTACTCCAAGCCATCATCATGATCATCCTCGCTTTCACCGTCATCTCCGGCATTGCGGAATTCACACCGGAGATCACCATCAACTATCTCACATACGACCCGGCGACGGAGAGCCTCGTTACGGCTAGCGATGCGTTGTTCGAACTCCCCTTCGGCGCGATGGTCGCCTTGTTCCTGTTCATCTCGGCGGTTGCGCACGCCTTGATCTCCTTGCCGAAACGACTCAACGACGTCTACAACCGCGACCTCGAACTCGGCATCAACCGTTTCCGTTGGTTCGAATACGCCATCAGTTCTTCAATCATGATCGTCCTCATCGCGACGCTCTTCGGTATCTTCGATATCGCCAGCCTCATCCTGATCTTCTTGGTCAACGCATCGATGAACCTCTTCGGTCTCGTGATGGAGCAACTCAACGCCGGTAAAGAGAAGAAGGACGTCAAATGGGGCGCCTTCATCTACGGAACGATCGCCGGACTCGCCCCATGGATCGCGATCCTACTCTACATGGGCGGCAATCCCGACCTTTCACAAGTCCCCTGGTTCGTGTGGGCGATCGTCGGAACGTACTTCGTCGCGTTCAACACCTTCCCCATCAACATGATCCTTCAGTACTTGCGTGTCGGAAAATGGAAAGACTACATCTATGGGGAACGTGTCTATATCATCTTGAGCCTCGTTGCCAAGACCATCCTCGCCTGGCTCGTCTTCGCCGGCGCGATGCAACCTTGACACGCGCTCGAGCCTCCTGACACGATACGGAATCAAGTGGCCCGCCGTCTTTCGGCGGGCTTTTCATGGATGATCCCGCCGACTTTGTGTTGTGAGGCGAGCGCGTCTGTGATAGACTATCCATGACGTCATACATGCCACGTTTCAAAGAGGGACACGCATGCTCAAAAGCGGACAAAACGTCTTGATCACCATCAAACGCATCGGCATTAACGGAGAAGGCATCGGTTATTACAAGAGACTGGCCGTTTTTGTCCATGGTGTCATCCCGCCCGAAGAAGTCGTCGTGCGCATCGACGCGCTCCACGAGTCGTACGCCGAAGCGACCGCCTTGAAAATCAAGAAGCACGCCTTTTACAGAACCGAGCCCTTTTGCAAGCACTACGGCGAGTGCGGTGGCTGTCAGTTGCAACATGTCGCCTATGAAGAACAGCTTCGTCTCAAGGAAGCGATGCTCGAACAGGCGTTCCGACGCTACGTCGGCGAGAAAACCGCGGCGACCTTCAAGTCTTGCGGCGCATCGCCGCAAGAACGCCGCTACCGACATAAAGCGCAAATGCCCGTGCTCAACACCGAGACCGGCCTCAAGGCGGGGCTGTATCGCATCAATTCCAAAGACATCGTCGCCATCGATGCCTGTCCGGTGCAAACCGACGCGATCAACGCCACGATCACAGCCATTCTCGCCCTTTGCGACACGCACGGCGTGTATGCGGTAGACTTGAAAGCGGGGCGCGGACTCTTGCGCACGCTCGTCGTCCGTCAAAGCGCCGCAACCGCAACGATGCATGTGACTTTCGTCGTCACCTTGTTCAACCGTGTGCTCAAGACGCTTACCGAAGCGGTCGCAGCACTCGACGGCGTCAGCGGCGTTTCGATTTCGAAAAACCATGATCTCGACAACCATGAAATCTTCGGTCCGACCTATGAAGTGATGCACGGAGAAGAAATGTTGCCTGAAAGATTACATGACACCGAGTTCTTGTTGCATCCGCCGGCGTTCTTCCAACTCAATCCGCCGCTCTTCAAAACAGTAATCGATTACGTCGGTACGTTGTTGGACGACCGCAGCGACAAGACGATGCTCGACCTCTATACCGGTTGCGGCGCGCTTGCGCTCACATTCGCAAAGCGCTTCGACGCGGTGGTCGGCATCGACCACCATCCATCCTCGATCGCGAGTGCCCGCAGGAACAAAATGCTGAACGCGGCTGAAAACGTCGATTTCATCCTCGGCGACGCCGCCGAAGTCATCCGTAGGGACAAGCGTGTCAAAACGAAGCCTTTCGATGTCGTCTTCTGCGACCCGCCGCGCACCGGTCTCGACGAAAGACTGATCCGCTGGCTCTTGCAAAAGCGCGTGAAGAAAATCGTCTACATCTCTTGCAATCCGAGCACATTGGCGAAAAATGTCGCAGCGCTCTCGAAAGCGTACAG
>SLPE01000135.1 GCA_007132145.1 Candidatus Izemoplasma sp. | reverse complement strand
GACGATTTCCAGAAGGGGAAGGTGATACGTCAGTTGCACCCGCATGTCGCCGAAATATTTCATGTCCTTGTAGATGCCGCGTTTTCGTTGGCACAGTTCCATGACGTTGCCAACATAGTCTTTCGGCGTGAAGAGCGTCGCCTCGACGAAAGGTTCTTCGATCCGGTCGATGGCTTGGGCTTCGGGCATTTGACAAGGGTTGTCGATCGTCTTCATCGTACCGTCATGCAAATGGACGTGATAGATGACGCTCGGCGCCGTCGCAATCAGGGGAATGTCGAATTCACGATCGATGCGGGCCTGGATGATTTCCATGTGCAACGTGCCGAGAAATCCGATGCGGAAGCCGAAACCGAGGGCGCGGGAGTTTTCCGGCTCGTAGATGAGACTCGCGTCGTTGAGTTTCAAACGCTCGAGCGCTTCTCGTAGCGCGACGTAATCGTTCGAATCGATCGGAAACAGTCCGCAATACACCATCGGACTCAGTTGTCTGTACCCGGGCAGGGGTTCTTCCGCGGGACGGGATTTGTGGGTGATGGTATCGCCGACGCGGACGTGTTCGACGGTTTTGATCGCGGCTGTCAAATAGCCGACGTCACCGGGACCGAGTATGTCGCGCGGTTCTTGTTTGGGGGTGAACACGCCGGCTTCGATGACTTCGAACGTCTTGTTCGTAGCCATCATTTTGATGACGTCGCCTTTCTTGATGGTGCCGTCGATGACGCGGATCGAGGGGACGACACCGCGGTAACTGTCGTAGTAAGAGTCGAAGATGAGGGCTTTCAAAGGCGCGGATGGATCTCCGGAGGGCGCGGGAACGACATGGATCACGCGGTCGAGGATGTCGTCGATGCCGAGGCCTTCTTTGGCGCTCGCAAGGACGCAGTGTTGCGTATCGAGACCGATGACGTCTTCGATGTCGTTCTTGACTTTGGGGATATCGGCGCTCGGCAAGTCGATCTTGTTGATGACCGGGATGATTTCAAGGTCGTTTTCGAGGGCGAGATAGACGTTGGCGAGCGTTTGCGCCTCGATACCTTGTGCGGCGTCGACAACGAGTAGTGCGCCTTCACATGCGGCGAGGCTACGCGATACTTCATAGGTGAAATCGACATGCCCCGGCGTGTCGATCAAGTGAAAGATATAGGTGTTTCCGTCGTGGTGTTCGTGTTTGATTTGTACGGCGTTGAGTTTGATGGTGATGCCCCGTTCGCGCTCGAGGTCCATCGAATCGAGCAGTTGTTCGCGCATTTCACGGGCTGTGATGCTTTTGGTACGCTCAAGAATACGGTCTGCGAGCGTACTCTTACCGTGGTCGATATGGGCGATGATGGAAAAATTCCGGATGGTCTTCTGTCTCTTTTTTATCGTGGTGATGTCCGTGTCCGAGGGCATCTTCATCTCCCTTTCAGCGCTTCTCATATTTTACACCATGACCGCATGTTTTTCAACGCTATCAAGGAAAAAGACGCCCTTGAGCGTCTTTGGCACTTTGCGTTTCTGTAAGCCATGTTCTGTACCGTACCCGGCGGCAATCATTTATCTGCGGCAATGCCGCCCCGTCGCAGGTTCTTCGTTCCCCTTGACAGGTGCCCCGACCAATATTTGGGTTTCTGGCTTGAGGGGTTTACCCGTTCCACGCCGGACGTTTCCATCCGGCATCGTCACTGTGGCACTTTTAAAGGGTCTCCCGCCATTTGACAGGCGGTTTCCCGGCCGTCGCCCCAGGAAGGGGCGCATAGCGTTATGGTTTCCGCTATCACAAACACTACAGGCGTCTCAGCCTGTGCCAGCATGGACTTTCCTAACCCGCCCGGAGACGGGCTCGATCGCCCGAAACGCAAACTGCTCTATCTTGAGCCGCATGAGCGGCTAAAGACCGTATGTCACTCTTTCTTCCTTGGAGGTCTCGGCTCTTTTCTCGGAGGACGGGAAGTGGTCTTGTCCGGTGCCGGCAACGTCGCTTTGCGCGAGAGGTCGATCCGGCCGCGGTCGTCGATGCCGATGACTTTGACGTTGATCATGTCGCCGAGTTTGACGACGTCTTCGACACGACCTACACGTTCGTGCGCGAGCTTAGAGATATGGCAGAGACCGTCCGTCCCTTGCCAAAGTTCGACGAAGCATCCGAATTTCTCGATGCGGACGACACGACCGCGGTACGTTTCGCCGACCTTTGCGACGCGGACGATGTCCTCGATACGTTTGATCGCCTTGTCGATCGGCTCGATTTCGGTGTGCATGATCGTGACACGACCGTCTTGCTCGATGTCGATTCTGACATCGTCGCAATCATCGATGATTTTCGAGATGATTTTTCCGCCGGGTCCGATGACGTCTCGGATCTTCTCGACGTCGATGACCATGATTTTGACTTTCGGTGCGTGCTTGGACACTTCGGGACGCGGCTTGTCGATGACGGCGTTCATGTTGTCGAGCACTTCGAGACGAGCCTTGCGCGCCTGTTCGAGCGCTTCTTTGAGAATATCGCGCGAGAGACCGGAAATCTTGATGTCCATTTGTAAAGCGGTGATGCCGTCTTTCGAACCGGCGACTTTGAAATCCATATCGCCGATATGGTCTTCGAGACCTTGGATGTCGGTGAGGATCCGATACGTCTGTCCGTCATGGATCAACCCCATCGCGATACCGGCGATGGCGGCGCCCATCGGAACACCCGCGGCCATCAGGCTCATGCTCGCGGCGCAGATGGAGGCTTGACTCGTCGACCCGTTGCTTTCAAGGATTTCAGAGACGACGCGGACGGTGTAGGGGAAATCCTCTTCATCGGGCAGCACTTGCAAGAGAGCTCGCTCGCCGAGGGCTCCGTGGCCGATTTCACGGCGACTCGGAGGTCCGTAACGTCGGTTTTCACCGACACTGTAGGGCGGGAAATTGTAATGAAGCATGAAGCGTTTGTTGTCGGTGTCACCGAGTCCGTCGATGATCTGGTGTTCGCCCAAGGCGCCGAGGGTGGTGATGCTGAGCGCCTGCGTCTGCCCGCGGGTGAACATCGCGCTGCCGTGGGTCAGTTCGAACAAGTCGATTTTCGACGTCAATGGTCTGACGACGTCGAGGGCTCTACCGTCGGGACGAATCTTTTCTTCGATGATGCGACGACGCACTTCTTTCTTGATGATGTCATCGACGTGTCCTTTCGCCTCCTTGATCAGATCGGCGATGTCGTCTTTTTCCAAGGCCGCATAAGCCTCTTCGACATGTTCGGCGATACGGTCATGGACGACGGCGACTTGCTCACTTCGTTCCTTGCGGTCGTTGACGCCGGCGATTTTGATCAGATCGGCTTCGGCGTCCTTGCGGATGTATTCGAGCAGTTCGGCGGTCGGTTGTTTCGGCGCGTAGGCCATTTTCGGTTGACCGAGTTCGTCGATGATGTCTTGTTGGAAGGCACAGAGTTTCTTGATCCACGCATGGCCGAAGAGGATGGCGTCGAGCATGTCTTCTTCAGGGACTTGCTTTGCACCTGCTTCAACCATGTTCACGGCATCGGCCGTTCCGGCGACGATCAACTCGATGTCGGAACGTTCGAGGTCCTCTTCGCTCGGATTGAGTGCGAACTCGCCGTCGATTCGACCGACGACGACACCGGCGATCGGCCCGTCGAACGGCATCGGGCTCAAGGCGAGAGAAAGGCTGCTTCCGAGCATGGCCGTCATGGCGGGTGAAGAATCGGTGTCTCCGCTCAAGACGGTGTTGATGAGTTGGATGTCGTGACGGAAATCATCCGGAAACAATGGCCGAATCGGACGGTCGATCATCCGCGCTGTCAAGGTTTCGTGTTCGGAAGGTCGCGCTTCTCGCTTGAAGAATCCGCCGGGGATTTTCCCTGCGGCGTAAAGTTTTTCGGTGTAGAGGACCATCAACGGAAAAAACGGCAACGTGGACGGTTCCTTCGAGGCTTGTGTGACGCTGAGTACGGCCGTGTCGCCGTAACGGACGATGGCGGCTGCGGTCGCGGCTTTCGCGACTTCGCCAATTTCCGCGACGACTTTCTTGCCGTCGAGGTCTAACGTGAATATTTTCGCTTCGTTCATAGATTGCTCCTCATTTCGTCGTTGGGAGTATTTCGTTTTCTACAACTGAATATCATACCACAAACCCGTCATGATGTATAGGATTGCGATAAAAAGAAGTCCATCGAGATGCGCCTGTTCACTTGCGCAAGATGCCGTGTCCCCCGTAAACGGGGCGGATGTCGTTGATCGTGATGACGACGTCGCTTTGAAAGGATTTGATCAATTCGATCGTTTCGTCGATTCTTTTGCGGGGCACATGCATGTAGAGGATTTCCTTGCGGTCGTCGCGGCCGTAAGCATCGACCGCGGTAACCGCGAAACCTTTTTCCCTAAGCGCGATCGACAAGGACTTTCCGTGGATCTTCTTGACGATGGCTTCGATGTTGACGGTGCCGATCGCCAGCTTGTTTTCAAGATAGGAACCGACATAGTTTCCGATGGCGAACGCGAGTGCATAGATGATGACTTTGATCGGGTCCTCGGCGATGTTGTCGAGGACGGCGGCGACGATCAGCACCCAGATGAGCACTTCGAAAAAACCGATGACCGACGCCTTGAATTTTTCGTTTTTCGTAATCAGAACGATTCGCACGACAGCCATCGCCACTTCGATGATCTTCGTGAAGAAAATCAAGAAATACAACAGGAGCGCGGGAATCTCGATATTCAAGAACGACATGGGTTCAACGCTCGTGGACGACAACGCCGTCGATCATGACCATGCTCGGCCGCGTCATGATGTCGAACGGATCGCCGTCCCAGATGACGAGGTCGGCATCCTTACCGTCCTTGAGCGATCCGACGCGGTCGTCGATGGCGTTGAGTTTCGCCGCTTGGATGGTCAACGCCGATAGCGCCGCTTCTTTGGAGAGACCTTCTTTGACGAAGAGGGCCGCTTGTACGAGGGTCGCATCGAGGGTGATGACGGGGTGGTCCGTCATGATCGCGAAGGGGATGTCGTAATCGTGCAATATCTTCGCACTCTTGAAGGAGCGGTGAATGAGTTCGTACTTCGACGAGTATCCGAAAGTCGGTCCCAAAATCATGCCCATCCCGCTGTTCTTGACCGCTTCGGGAATGAGGTAGGCCTCGGTCGCATGGTCGATCGTCGCGTCGAGATCGAACTCTTTGGCGATGCGGATGGCGGTCATGATGTCGTCGCTCCTATGGGCATGAATCTTGACGGGCATGCCGTCGAAGACGCGCATCAAACTGTGAAGTTTCATGTCGAACGACGGTTTCTTGGCGTCTTCTTCGCCGGCTTCGTAGGCCTTGAGTTCATCCCGATACTGTCTGGCTTTCATCAACCATTCCCGCATCAGTGCCGCACTGGCCATCCGCGTCGAGGGCGCTTTCTTCTGTGTCGAATAAACGCGTTTAGGGTTTTCACCGAGCGCCATCTTCATGCAGACTTCTTCTTTGAAGACCATCTCATCGACCGTCTTTCCGACCGTCTTGAGGGCTGCGAACGTCCCGCCGATGACATTGGCGCTCCCCGGTCCGGTGACGACGGAGGTGACCCCGCTCGAGGCGGTGTAGGCGAAAGCGCGGTCGTGTGGATAGATGCTGTCTAGACCGCGGAGTTCGGGGTAGATCGGATGGGTCATCTCGTTCGTGTCGTTGCCTTCGAACTGGATGCCTTCTTCCATGACCCCGATATGACAATGCGGATCGACGAGACCGGGGGTCACGGTCCGCCCTTTCGCGTCGATGGTCTTGTATCCCTTGAATCTCTCGGGCGAGAACCGCCGCCCGACTTTTTCGACCTTGCCCCCTTTGATGGCGACGTATCCGGTTTCATCGTTGATGTCTTCCATCGTGAAGAGCTTGGCGTTGTGAATGACGATCATGTGTTTGCCTCCCTGATTTTTTTCAGTTCTTCTTCGTTCAACGAGAGTTTTTCTTCATGGATTTCTTTGAAGTACTTGACCGCGGATTTG
>SLPE01000004.1 GCA_007132145.1 Candidatus Izemoplasma sp. | reverse complement strand
TATCGTCATTTAACGCACGGACATACGTGCAAGTCGAGTTGGGCTTGCAGACCGTTCATGAAAAGACCGCGGAGCGGATCAACCGCGGCCACGACCTCGCGTGTGTCGAGAAAGCGATCGTGGCGTTGAGGAAGCGCTCGATCGATGTCGTCGTCCACATCATCAACGGGCTTCCGGGTGAAGACGAATCGATGATGTTGAAGACGGCTCGTTGGCTCGCGAATCAAGACATCCAAGGGGTCAAGTTCCACATGTTGTGCGTGTTACGCCATACGGCGCTCGGTGAGCAGTACGAAAACGCCCCGTTCGCGTTGTTGAGTCTTGAGCGCTATGTCGATATCCTCGCTAAGCAAATCGCACTGTTGCGTCCCGATATCGTCGTCCACCGCTTGAGCGGCGACGCACCGGAAGCGGATTTGATCGCGCCGACTTGGACAAAAAAGAAGTTCGTCGTCATGAACGAACTCGACAAACGTCTGAAAACGCTCGATATCCGGCAAGGCGACGCCTACGAACCGGACGTTTGACCCAGGAGCGGATCAAGCCGTTCGAACAAAAAGGCCAACGCCAACATGTCGGCGCTCCCGCCCGGGGAGACGCCGGCTTTTTTATAGGTATCACTGAGGCGTCTGTAGCGTTCGATGTTGAACGGTGTCTCTTCGATAAGGGCCTTCATCTCGTTCTTCAAGGCCTTCAGCGTTCCGAGATTGTGGCGATTGACGACAGTCGTGTCGTCCAAACGGGCGATGATGGCGCACAGTTTCTGTTCATCGCGCCACGTATGGGCGGGATACCAGGCGAACACGCTCGGAAATCCGTCTTCGACTTCACCGCGAACGCCTCTGATGCCGTAATCCTTGTACATGCGTTCACCCGCGCTCAGTTCCGACTTGCTCGCGACAGCGGAGAAATCGGCGTTTACGAGGGGCTTGACCGTAGAGCGCATCGCGGCGACGGCTTCTTCGAGGGCTTGTCCTTGATAGAGGGCTCGAGCGAGGAACGAAAGGATGCATCCGAGAATGAACACCATGCCTTTGTGGGTATTGACGCCGCCGCTGGCCTCCAACATGGCGCGTTCGGCTTTGATGCCCTCCTTGCGTAAGGCGGAAACATCGAGGTTCGGGGTCAGACCCGCTTCGGCGAAGGTTCTGAAAAAAGGTTTCAGCGTTGCGATCGAACGCAATAGATCTCGATGGTCCATGTCTTCGTGCGCGCCTTTATCGCGATGGGTCACCAACCCCAACTTGGGGTGAAGGAAGAGTTCACGACGCATGGCGTCCGCGGCCGCGTCTGCGAGCGTTTCGCCAATGTAGCGGGCGATGGCGATTTCGATCGCTTTGCGAAGCCGGTCGTAACGGTGGGTCTTTAAACGTGCGCATTGTTGAGCGGGTTCTGAACAGAGATAACAACGGCGGATCGGCTGTCCGAGCGCGACACGGCTCAATACTCGGCCGTTTTCGTAGACGTCGATGTCGATGAATCGACCGAGCGGATGGGTCTCTTCGATTCGGCTCGCACGTCGTTTCACCGTACGCGCTTCTTCCGCCGTCACGAAAAGGATGAAGTCACCCGAAAGATGGGCGTGACGTCGATGGTCATCGAGCGTGAAAGCCGCTTCGAGCAGCGGTGTGAAGACCCGCAACAAGAAATCGCTATCGCGGGTGTTTTTCGGGTATCCCGGCGTATTCGCCTTGAGGACGCATACGGTGGTATGTTTTGCAGCCGCTTCGGCAATGAGCGCTTGACGCGCATCACGACCGTCGACGAGCATCTTCTTAATGTCGCGTCCGCTGACGTTTGATTCGCTCAAGGGTCTCCCTCCCCGCTTCGGTCTTCAAGAAGGACCGCGTCGCTTCGGGGACGTCGTCCGCGATCGCATCGAGCTCGCCCCGCGCGAGCGCGCTTCGCACGTGCGAAGCACTGATGACACGTTCACCGAGGGTTTTTCTGGGGATGACGGTGAGTGCATCGCCAAGATATTTCCGCATCGTGTCGTTGTAGATGTCCGTCATCGGCGAAAGCGGTTCTTCGCCGACATAGCGGTGAACGATGTTGAAAGTCTTCATGTAGTGTTCCTTGAAGACGAGAACATCGATGAGGGCATGTTCCTCCCGGATGTCCGTTTCCGAAACGTTGAAATATTTCGGAAACGTCGCGTAGGAGACGAGATAGGCTCCGCTCGGCATGACGGTGACGTTCTTGCGGGTGGCACACGCCTTCTCTACGATCTTGAAACGGTCTTCGAAAGCGAAGGCGCTACGGTCTTCGCTGACGACGAAGACGATGACGCGTTCATGCGATTTCGACGCTTCGTCGATCAGATGCATGTGGCCGTTCGTCAAGGGATTGGCGTTGAGGACGACGCACGCTTTCCGTTCATCGCCGAGGCGATATCGTGTTTTCATATCCGCAAGGGTCTCTTCAATCGAAGCGCCCCCTTCGAGCAAGGCGAGTGTCATCGTCGAGACGATCGGTTTCATGCCTAGCGCCTTGAACATCGGCGCTTGTTCATCGTAGGTGTAGACGAAATAGTGGTCGATGCCTTTGGCGGCGAGGCGCTTGATGATCTCACTCATCAAGGTGGCCAACAGATTCCGTCCCCGATACGTTTCATCGACCGCGATGCATTTGATGATGTTCTTGGCGCTACTTGCCGTGGCGATGATCCGTTCGTCTTCGATGAGGACGAGCGTTTCGTCGATATCGTCTTCGTATTGGAGCCCGTGTCCGCTCAAAAACGATTGCAGTTCTTCTCTTTCGCTTTCTAGTACGATTTCATGAAAACGCATCGTACGTCACCTCTTCGTATATAGTCGGTCGAGCGGCTCGCCCCGACGATCGTGTACGACGCCGTAGGCGCGACCTTTGTACACTTTCTTCTTCGGCACGCCGCTGAACGCGTGCGCCGTCTCCATCAATTCCTGAATCGTCATGACGTCGACGCCGTTACGTCGGCATCGGTCGATGAGGTCCCGCCGCCGTGCGTTGATGGCGATGCCGCGTTCGGTCACGAGGCAGTCGACGTCTTTTCCGGGTGTCGTCACTGTCGTCACCTTGTTGGTGATGAGCGGCGTGCGGCCCCGCAACAAAGGCGCGACGATGATCGTCACCGCGGCGTCTTCGGCGGTGTCGCTGTGACCACCGCTTCCGCCGATGATGTTGTTGTAGGAGTCGGTGGTGACATTGACGTTGAACTCGAGATCGACTTCCGCGGCGCCGAGGATGACGACACCGAGGTCCTTGATGACCCGTTTCGGGTTGTCCGGATTGGCGTAGTCGCTGGCACTGATGGCGATGTGTCTTTCGTTTTCACGTAGACTCCTGATCGCATCGGTATCGAAGCACTGAACGTCGTAGAGTCTGTCGACGAGGCCTTCTTCGAGCATCTTCACATGGTAGCGGGTGATGCCTCCCGAGATGAAGGCCGCCTTGACGTGGTGTTCGCGAAGGTGGCGGTGCATGTGGGCGTTGACGGCGAGACTGATGCCGCCGGCACCCGTCTGGAAGGAAAAGCCGTCTTCGATGAGACCGAGTGTCCGGATGAGCGTGTAGGCGCTTCGGGCGATTTTGACGCCGACGGGGTCTTCGGTCGGATGCGTCGTCCCGCTCATGATACCGGAAGCGGCACCGATGCGCTCGACGACGACAATTTCGTCGATGTGCTTCCCCGGTATTTGCGGGGCTTCGATGCGCTCGAGTACGGTATCGGTGAGTGCGACGACACGGTCGGCATGGATGGCGTCTTCGACACCGTAGCCGAGACTGCCGCAGGCGGCCTTGCCGAGCGTTCCCGTCACATTGCCCTCGCGATCGACGGCCGGTGCCGCGATGAAAGCGACGTCGACTTTGCTTTCCTTGGCGATCAAGGCGCGGGCACGCCCACCGTGGCTTTGCATCGTCAACGTCCCCGAAAGTCCGTGCATGCCGAGATGTCGGGCGACGGAGCCACTGATGTAGTTGGTCGTGAGATTGTGCACGGCACCTTTTTCGAGCAGCTGCAATAGACCGGTATGGCAAGGAAAGACGGAGGATGGAAAAAGGGAAAGGTGCTCGGTCTTCCTCTTCAACAACATCTCGGCGACGGCGTTGAACACCGCGTCTCCGTCACGTAAATGATGATGAAATGAAAGACTCGCCCCGCTTTCGATGTTTGCGGCGGCGAAGACGTCGTCGAGGTTTCTGTACACCGTTTTCATGCGGAAGGCCCCCGCTTCCGGTAACGTTCGGCACGGGCGATGAGGGCTTTCGCGCGCTCGATGACCGGCTTGTCGATCATCTCGCCGTCGAGGGCGAATCGGACGCTTTGCAGTTCACGGCTCTTCTCGTAGATGCGACGCGCTTTCAGAAGCGCTTTCTCATCGGGGAGAAACGCGCGGTTGACGGCATCGACATGATTGGGATGGATGCACGCCTTGCCGGTGAATCCCATTCGCAACGCACGGGTGATCTCTTCTTGCAGTCGTTCGTCGTCGGCGACGCTGACGCATGGCGAGTCGACGGCTTCCTTGGCGAAGGCCTTCGCGGCAAGGACGAGCGAAGCCATGGCGTGTTCCAAGGTTTCATTGCCGAGTCCCGGAGTGATTCCGAGGTCGGCCGAGAGGTCTTCGGCGCCGAGTATCAAGCCTTTGATCAGCCTGTGCGCGGCGATGGCGTGGATTTCTGTGAAGGCGCGGGCGCTTTCGACGATGCCGTAGACGTCCAGCCTGCATTTTTCGGCACTGAACAACTGGTCGAGCCTCTGAAGGGCGTCGACGGTGACTTTGGGCATGACGACGCCCGAAGCGGGCAAAGCGCAGACGAGTTTGACGTCCGTCTTGAAATCATCGCTTCCGAGCGGGTTGATACGGACGTAGTGCGGCGTCGTCGCATCGGGATGACGACGCAAAAAAGCGTCGGTCAGGTGACGGGCGTCTTCCTTGCGGGTGATCGATACGCTGTCCTCCAGGTCGACGATGACGGTGTCGGCGTCGAAGACGGCGGCGTTTTGCAACATTCGCGGCACATCGCCGGGCACGAAAAGGAAACTACGACTCATCTTCGTTCGCCTCCCGGTATTTCGCGATCGCGGTCTTCATCCGCGCTTCGATTGTGTAATCGAGGGCACCTTTGTCCTGACAGAGGACACGGACGTTGTGCAAGCCTTCTTTTTGCAACGTCTTCTTGATCACTTGTGTAATCTGAGCGTGAAAAGCGTCATAGACGATGCTTTCGAGGTCGATTTTCAACGTGTCGCTCGCGGACAAGGTGATCATGCAATCGCTCGACTCGAGCGTTCCGACGACGATGGCTGTCATGTACCCCGCCCCCTTTCGATGAGCGCGAGCGTACGCATCATGTGGTTCTTGACGATCATGATGCCTTCGTCGGTTCCCATACCGGGTTTCGCGAGACATTGTTTCGCCTGGCAGGCGATGGCGATCGATGTCGTCAAGCGGGCGCTGACTTCGGTTTCGTTGCACGTTCCGCCGCTATAGGCGCCCATGTCGTGTTCGCGGCAGTGCAGTAGCGCTTCGATGATGTTGTTGACGCCGCCGAGATCGGGGGTTTTGACTTGGACCATGTGCGCAGCCCGGTGCTTCGTGAAATACTTGACGTCGGCGAGGGTGTTGCACCATTCGTCCGCGACGATTTCGACGTGGACGTCGTCATCGTCGTCGATCATTTGGGTCAAGGTTTTCAACGCTTCCATGGTCTCTTCGCGCCCGCCTTCATCGACCGGGCCTTCGATGCGAAGCAGGAAGGGGGAGGCGAGCTCGGAGAGTTCGCGCAAGAATTGGAAGACCTTCTTGAGATTGTAGTCGAAAATGATGCCGATCGTCCCGTACACGTCGATGTGAAAAATCGGTTCGTAATCTTCTCGGCTACGCTTTTTCATGATGCGGTTGCGCAACCATTGGACGTACTCTTTGAGGATTTCCCCTTTTTGACCGAGTTTCGTGTCGATGTTGTTGATGAGGGCATGGGGCATGACTTCGACTTCCTTCATGATCATCTTGTCGACGTTCATGTAGCGGTCGTC
>SLPE01000172.1 GCA_007132145.1 Candidatus Izemoplasma sp. | reverse complement strand
GAATATCCGGAAAGACGTAGAAATCAAAGGGTTCAGAAAAGGCAAAGTCACACGGGCGATCTATGAAAAGCACCGTGGCGTCGAAACACTCTACGAAGATGCCTTGAACCACATCATCGACGAAGCCTACTACCGCACCGTACAACAAGAGGACGTCCACGTCGTCGCACCGCCGAAAATCGATTTCGACGTGAGTAGCGTCAAGAAGGGACAAGGCTTCATGTTCACGGCGATCGTCGCCGTCAAACCGGAAGTCAAACTCGGCGAGTACAAAGGGTTCGCATACGAACAACCGAGTGTCGAAGTCTCTGATGAAGACGTTCATGCCGAAATCGAGAAGCTCCGAGAGCAACAAGCCGAACTCGTCATCAAAGAAGACGGCGCGCTTGAAAAAGGCGACACCGTCGTCTTCGATTTCGAAGGGTTCCTCGACGGAGAGCCGTTCGAAGGCGGCAAAGCCGAGAACCATGAACTCGAAATCGGCAGCGGACGTTTCATCCCCGGTTTCGAAGACAAGATGGTCGGGATGCGGCCCGGTGAAGAACGCGACCTCGACATCACCTTCCCCGACAACTACGAAGCCGAACACCTCAAAGGCAAGGCGTCGGTGTTCAAAGTCAAAGTGCACGAAATCAAAGTCAAACGGCTTCCGGAACTGACCGATGCGTTCGTCAAGGAACTCGAGCGAGAAGACGTCGAGACCGTCGACGCGCTTTTGAAGAAGACCCGCGAAGACCTCGTCGCACAAAAGGAAAAAGACGCCCGCAACAAGACCGTCGACTTCGCCGTCGGCAAAGCGGTCGAACATGCGGAGATGATCGTACCCAAGGACATGGTCGAACAAGAGAAGAACCGTCAGATCGACAATGTCAAACGGCAAGCGCAACAATACAACATCGACTACGAGACCTATTTGCAACTCAGCCGCATCGACAAAGAGACGTTCGAGAAGAACATGGAAGAACAAGCGGAAAAGACCCTCAAGACCCAATTGACCGTCGAAGCGGTGTCGAAGAAGGAAGCCGTCACCGCGACGCAAGAAGAACTCGACAAGAAATACGAGGAACTCTCGAAACTCTACAACCTCGATGTAGAACAGATCCGTTCGCAAGTCGCTCCCTCGGCCGTCGAACAAGAAGTCGTGTTCGGGAAAACCGTCGACCTGCTCGTCGACGCCTTGAAGACCGAATGAGGAAGAGCACTTCGAATGAAGTGCTTTTTCATATCCGCGACCGTTTCGCTTCCAAAAGCGTACGGCTTGCCGTATAATGTATTCAGACGGTCGTATCCGTTGAAAAAAAACCTATTCTAAAGTATATTATACATGTAGGAACAACCGCATGAAAAAGGGGTGAAAACCATGTTTGACGACACCAATGCAACGAAAGGAAAACTGCCGGCGATCGCCATCCGCGGACTGGCACCGTTTCCCCATACCGATGTCCGCACCGAAGTCGGCCGCGCCCCGAGCAAGACGGCCCTACTCGAAGCGGAAAGGCATCATGAGAACCATGTCCTCTTATTGATACAGAAGAATCCGATGCACGACGAACCTAAACAAGAAGACATCCTTTCCACCGGCATCGTCGCCAAAATCGGCATCAAGATCAAATTGCCCAACGGAAATTTCAAAGTCAAATTCGATCCGATCGTCCGTGCGGAGATCAAGGGTTTCGAGCAGACGAAGCCGTTTTTCGTCGTCGATTTCCAGACACGCCCGTCGAAAAGCGTGGACATCGATGAAGAACTCGCCCTTGTCCGGATGATCGTCAAGAAAGTCATGGAAAATGCGCAGAACATCCTTTCGAATCCGAAACAATCGCTCGAAGTCATCCAGTCGGGCGTTTCCAGCGATAAACTGACCGACATCCTCGCGAGCAACTTGAAGATTCCGGAAAACCAGAAATTCAAGTATCTTGAAACGTCCAAGATCCTCGACCGTTTGAACTATTTGCTGCAAGACATCGAAAAAGAACGACACATGAGCGAAATAGAGGACAAAATCAACCGGACGGTCAAGAAGAACATCGATGAAAACCAAAGGGAATACTATTTGCGGGAAAAACTGCGTGCGATCCAGGAAGAACTCGGCGACAAAGTCAAGAAGGAATCCGAGATCGAACAACTCCGCAAGATGATTCACGAAAAGAAGATGCCACCGCACATCGAAGAAAAAGCGCTCTATGAACTTTCACGTTACGAGACGCTTCCCGCCGCAAGCGGCGAAAGCGGCGTCATCCGGACGTATCTCGATTTCCTCGTCGAGCTGCCCTGGCATGAGCAGACCGAAGACGAGACCGACATCAAGAAAGCGGAATCGGCGCTCGAAGAGACCCATTACGGGCTCGAGAAAGTCAAGGAACGCATCATCGAGTATCTCGCCGTCAAACTGCTGACCGGAAAGAACCCGCAGACGATTCTCTGTCTCGTCGGTCCGCCCGGCGTCGGCAAGACGTCGCTCGCACAGTCGATCGCTTCCGCGCTCGGGCGCAAGTTCATCAAGCAATCGCTCGGCGGTGTCAAGGACGAAAGCGAAATCCGCGGTCATCGTCGGACCTACCTCGGCGCATTGCCGGGACGCATCCTCCAAGGTTTGCGGAAGGCGAAAGTCGTCAATCCGCTCTTTCTCCTCGATGAAATCGACAAACTCGGCTACGACTACAAAGGTGATCCGAGTGCTGCGATGCTCGAAGTGCTCGACCCCGAACAAAACAGCCGCTTCAGCGACCACTATCTCGAAGACCAATACGACTTGAGCAAAGTCCTCTTCATCACGACGGCCAACTATCTCGGAAACATTCCCGCACCGCTCCGCGACCGGATGGAGATCATCGAACTCTCGAGTTACACGGAAATCGAGAAATTCAACATCGCCAAGAAGCATCTTTTGAAAAAGCAACTCGACAACCACGGCCTCGATCCGGAGAAAATCACGATCACCGACGATACGGTTCTGAAAATGATTCGCGATTACACCCGTGAAGCCGGTGTACGTCAACTCGATAGACTCTTCGGGTCCATCGTCCGCAAGGCGATCAAGACGATTCTCGGCGACAAAGTCGACCATGTCGAGGTGACCCCCGACAATCTCGACACCTTCCTCGGGAAACCGAAATACAAAAACCAGGAAGCGGACAAAGTCGACCAGATCGGTGTCGCGACCGGGTTGGCCTACACCCAGTTCGGCGGTGACACTTTGCCCGTCGAAGTCGCCTACTACAAAGGGACGGGCAAGCTCGTCCTGACCGGACAACTCGGCGACGTCATGAAAGAATCGGCGCAAGCCGGACTGTCCTACATTCGTGCCAACCATGAGAAATACGGCATCGACCGTAAAGTGTTCGACGAATCCGACGTCCACATCCACGTGCCCGAAGGTGCCATTCCCAAAGACGGACCGAGCGCCGGCGTCACGATCGCCATCGCCTTGATCAGCGCGTTGACGCACAAGAAAGTCGACCATTCGATCGGCATGACCGGCGAAATCACGTTGCGCGGTCGGGTTCTTCCCATCGGCGGTCTCAAGGAAAAAGCGATCGCCGCACACCGTGTCGGCCTCAAGAAAGTCATCATCCCCAAGACCAACGACCGCGACATCGAAGAGATTCCCGACGATGTCAAGAACAGCGTCGAAATCATTTCCGTCGAAACCATCGACGAAATCATCGCACACACACTCAAGGATTGAAAGGCGACCCGAGCGGTTGCCTTCTTTTCAAAGGGAGGTCGCCCATGCACATCGACATCGAAGCGCCACACATGGCCGTCGACGCGGCTGCATTTCCGGAAGGGACGCTCCCGGAGTTCTTGTTGTTGGGGCGGTCCAACGTCGGCAAGAGTTCGTTCGTCAACGCGCTCGCGAAACGCAAGAACATCGCCTACATCTCGCAAAAACCCGGCAAGACGCAAACCTTGAATTTCTACAAGGTGAACAACCGTCTCTATCTCGTCGACGCACCCGGTTACGGCTATGCGAGCGCAGCGAAGACGAAGCGGCGACGTTTCGGCAAGATGTTGGAGGACTATTTGATGAATCGGGCGGCATTGCGCCACGTCGTCTTGCTGGTCGATGCACGTCATCCACCGACGGAAGACGATGTCTTGATGGCGGAGTTCCTGACGTACCACCACATTCCCTTCACCGTCGTCGCGACGAAGGCGGACAAACTTTCCGGAAATCGCCGCGCCCTCGTCAAAAGGACCGTCGAAACATCGCTTTCGAAGGCCGAGGCGGACGATGTGATGCTCTTTTCGGCGCACGATGCGACGGGACGGGAGACGTTCCTCGAAAAACTGTTCGAGTGGTGCGCTAATGCTTGATTAAACCATGAAGCTGTGATAAACTGTGGTCAACACGATGAACGGGAAGAGTAAACGGAAACGGACTTCAAAGAGAGTCGGCGGCGCTGTGAGCCGACAAGACGTTCCGTCGAATGTCGCCCGGGAGTTCGCTTTGCGCGTTCCCCGCGTTAAGGGTCAGAGTGCCGGTGCATGCGCCGGAACTAAGGTGGTACCGCGATCCAATCGTCCTTAGCCGTTGGCTGGGGCGTTTTTCATTCAAGGAGGAAAGACCATGGAACTTTCAAAGAAGTATGACCACAAACTGGTTGAAGAAGGACGTTACAAGACATGGAAAGATGCCGGTTACTTTAAAAGTGGCGACAAGGACAAAGAACCCTATACCGTTGTCATTCCCCCACCGAACATCACCGGGAAGTTGCATCTCGGACATGCGTGGGACAATACATTACAAGACATCATCATTCGTCACAAACGCATGCAAGGATACGACGCACTCTATCTGCCCGGTATGGACCACGCAGGCATCGCCACGCAATCCGTCATCGACAAGGATCTCAAGTCGCGTGGCATCAACCGCCATGAAATGGGGCGCGAAGCCTTCATGGAAACGGCTTGGAAATGGAAGAAGGAATACAGCGACCACATTCGCGAACAATGGGAGGCGCTCGGCATCAGCGTCGATTACGACAAAGAGCGCTTCACCCTCGATGAAGGTCTCAGCCGAGCCGTTGAAGAGGTCTTCATCCGTCTTCACGAAAAAGGGTGGGTCTATCGCAAGGAGCGCATCATCAACTGGGACGTCGATGCGAAGACGGCGCTTTCCAACATCGAAGTCGAACACATCGACATCGAAGGCGCGCTCTATCATTTCAAATACTTCCTCGAAGACGGAAGCGACTACATCTTGATCGCGACGACCCGTCCCGAGACGATGTTCGGCGATACCGCCTTGATGGTCCATCCCGAAGATGAGGCACGGATGGCACACGTCGGTAAAAAAGTCCGCATTCCAGGCACGGACGTCTTGATTCCCGTCATCGCCGACGAGGCCGTCGATCGCGAGTTCGGCACCGGCGCCGTCAAGGTGACACCGGGTCACGACCCCAACGACTTCCTCGTCGGGGAACGGCACGATCTTCCGATGCCCTTATGCATGGAGGAAGACGGCATAATGAATGCGATGGCCTTTCAATACGAAGGGCTCGACCGTTTCGAATGCCGAAAACAAGTCATCGAAGACACGAAGAGGAACGGCTTGCTCGTCAAGACGGAAAAGATCGTTCACAGCGTCGGTCACAGCGAACGTACCGGCGTCATCGTCGAACCGCGGCTTTCGATGCAATGGTTCGTCAAGATGGAACCGCTCGCACAACGCGCGCTCGCACAATCGAGCGCACAGTTCATCCCGCCCCGATTCGAGAAGATCTTCAGGCACTGGATGGAGAACATCCAGGACTGGTGCATCAGCCGACAACTGTGGTGGGGACACCGCATCCCGGCCTATTACAAAGGCGACGACGTCTATGTCGGCGCCAATCCTCCTGAAGGGTATGTGCAGGACGAAGACGTCCTCGATACGTGGTTCTCATCGGCTCTGTGGCCCTTTTCGACGCTCGGATGGCCGGACGACACCGAAGATTATCGGCGATACTATCCGACACAAGCGATGGTGACCGGATACGACATCATCTTCTTCTGGGTCGCCCGCATGATATTCACCGGTCTCGAGTTCACCGGCAAGACACCTTTCCG